>CAZQXQ010000019.1:0-22428 GCA_964597235.1 uncultured Burkholderiaceae bacterium
CCAACAGATTTACAGTCTGCCCCCTTTAGCCACTCGGGCACCCCTCCCGTCAGACTGAAATTATAGCGTGAAATTGACGCAAGAACGACGCAGGACGAAATTTTGTTGAAATTTCTCTCTGGCCCGCCTTCATCACAAGCGACAGAAACTCATCCTTTGCGCACAGTAGCCGCCAGGTGCTCGACCACTTGGAGCACGCCTTGCATCCCTCCGGCCATCGTGCCATCGGTGTAGTAACGCCCGCCAACGCCCATAGAGGGCACGCCTTCGACGCCATAGTCGTTCTGCAGCTGCGTCGCTTTTCGGACTTGGGTCGAGACCGCGAACGATTGGTAGATCGATTTGAACTTTTCCATGTCCAGCCCCTGCTGCGTCGCCCAAGCGAAGATCAAATCATCCTTGTTCAAGGGTTGGCGCTCCACATGGATGGCACGAAAGACCCTGGCATGCAGCGTGTCCAGTTTGCCCATGGTCTCCAAGGTGTAGAACAGCTTTTGCTGGGGAACGAAGCTGGCGTTGAACGCAACCGGCACGCGACGAATGCTCATCTCCTTCGGGGCCGCTTTGATCCAAGCCTCCAAGGTCGGCTCAAAGGCGTTGCAGTGGCCGCAGCTGTACCAAAAAAACTCAATCACATCGACTTTGCCGGCAGGCGCCTCTGGCATCACCGGCTTTGCAAGGCGGACGTAGTCTTTCCCCTCCTTGAACTGACGAGCCTGCGCATGCACCGACGGCAGGGTCAAGGACAAAGAAGCACCCGCCAGAACACCGGCAGTGGACAGCGAAAAATCACGACGTTTCATAAATGGTCCTTGAGTTTGGAGCGCAGCATGAGACAAAGCCATGCCGGCAAAGTTCAACCCACGAATGGTGATCAGCGCGGCACTCGCACCAGTGCGGACTCGACGCCAGCCACCGCCAATTTGTCTTTGAACTGCTCGGCATCCGTGCGCTTGGCAAACGGTCCGACGCGAACGCGAAACACCACACGGCCGTTTTGCTCGCGCTCACTGACGCGGGCCTCCCACCCCATCATCGCCAGCTTGGCTTTTTGCGCATCGGCATCGCCTTGGGTTCGGAAAGCACCTGCTTGGATGAAATAGTTGAACGGCTCGGCATCGCCTCCGGCTGCTCCCGCCTTTGCTTTGGCCAAGGCGCCCAGAGGGTCGGCGTCTGCAGCACTGGATTCACGCTTGCTTTCCGGCTTGGAAGCAGCGGTTTTCTCCTTGTCTTTCTCGGTCGCTGGCTTGGCGGTGTCGCCTTCAGCGGGCGCGGCAGGAAGCACCACTGCCTCTTCAGACGACTTCTCTTTGGTCAGTTTGGGGGCGACCGGCGCCGCTTCACGCCCTTCGGCACTGGTGTCTGCTTCAGGCGTCACGGCAGGGCGGGCTGGATTTTTGCCGTACAGCGGCGAGTTCGGATCCCAATTCTTGTTCTTTTGCGCCTCGGCAGCATCCTGATCTGCCGTGCGCATGCCGTTCTTGCTCAAGAAAGGGACTGGCACCTTGGCCACATAGATGGCCACCGCCAGCGCAGCGCCCAAGCCCAGAATCAAGCCAGCAATCAATCCGATCAATGTGCCGCCGCGCTGCGAAGTTTGCATGGTGTATCCCAATTACATGCGATAGGGAGCCGAAACGCCCAGCACAGCCAGGCCATTGCGCAAGACTTGGGCGGTGGCAGCCACCAGGGCCAAGCGCGCCAGCTTGACGGCTTCATCGTCCACCAGGATGCGCTCGGCGTCGTAGTAGCTGTGGTAAGCCGCTGCCAGGTCACGCAGATAGAAGGTGACATCGTGCGGCGCCTCGCCCTCGGTGGCGGCGGTGAGCATTTCGGGGTATTTGGCCAGCTGCAACATCAGGGCCTGGGCTTGCGGGCCTTCCAGCGCGGACAAGTCAGCGTTTTGCAGCGCCGCCACGTCTCCGCCCCAGGCCGTCAGCACCGAGCAAATGCGCGCATGCGCGTACTGCACGTAATAGACAGGGTTATCGTTGTTCTGCGCGACGGCCAGATCCACATCGAAGGTGTATTCGGTGTCAGGCTTGCGACTGAGCAGGAAGAAACGCACCGCATCCTTGCTGGTCCATTCGATCAGATCGCGCAGCGTCACGTAGCTGCCGGCCCGCTTGCTGATCTTGACCTCTTCGCCGCCCTTGACCACGCGCACCATGGTGTGCAGCACGTAATCGGGGTAGCCCTGGGGAATGCCGACGTCCGCCGCCTGCAAGCCCGCGCGCACCCGGGCGATCGTGCCGTGGTGGTCCGTGCCCTGGATGTTGACGACCTTCTGGTAGCCACGCTCCCACTTGGTGATGTGGTAGGCCACATCGGGCACGAAGTAGGTGTAGGTACCGTCTTGCTTGCGCATGACGCGGTCCTTGTCGTCACCGTAATCGGTGGACTTGAGCCAGAGGGCGCCATCCTGCTCGTAGGTCTTGCCATTGGCGATCAGGCGGTTCACGGTGGCCTCGACCCGGCCGCTGGTGTAGAGGCTGGATTCCAGGTAGTACTCGTCAAAGCGCAGGTTGAAGGCCTGCAGATCCTTGTCCTGCTCATGGCGCAGATAGGCCACGGCAAACTGGCGAATGCTGTCCAGATCGTTCACATCGCCGCTGGCGGTGAAGTGGCGGTCGTCGGCCTGCACCGTCTTGCCCGCGAGGAAATCGGCCGCGATGTCCGCGATGTAGTCGCCGTTGTACGCCTGCTCGGGCCATTCCGCATCGCCAGGCTTGAAGCCCTGGGCACGCAACTGGGTGCTGCGGGCAAGGGTCTGGATCTGCACGCCCGCATCGTTGTAATAAAACTCGCGATGGACGTGATAACCCTGGGTGGCAAACAGATTGCAAATGGCATCGCCCAAGGCCGCCTGACGACCGTGGCCCACATGCAAGGGACCCGTGGGGTTGGCGGAGACGAACTCCACCAGCACCCGCTCATCGCGAGGGGACTGAAAACCAAAGCGCTCTTGGGCAGCCAGCACTTCCCGCACGACTTGCTGTTTGGCCGCCGGATGCAGGCGGATGTTGATGAAGCCGGGGCCCGCAATCTCCAGCGCGGACACCCATTGCTGGAACGCGGGCGTGGCCTTCAGGGCGGTGCACAGGGTTTCCGCCACTTGGCGGGGGTTGAGCTTGAGCGGCTTGGCCAGCTGCATGGCCGCTGTGCAGGCAAAGTCACCGTGGGCCGCCACCTTGGGCGATTCAAAAGCGGCCTTGATGCCCGCATCGGGCGCGATTTTTTGCAGTTCGGCCGCCAAGGCGGCCAGCAGTTCGTGTTTGACGGAAATCATCGGCGGATTTTACGAGGGGCCTACCACCCGCGCGCCCAGAACACGGCCAGCACGGCAATCACCGGCAAGGCATGGGCTTGGCGCATGACCCAGCGCCGGGCGCGCTGGATGGCATCGAGCGCGGGCAAGGCGCCACCGGCGCGCAGCGCAGCGCGCCAGGCCCAAAACTGGCGGGTGGACGGCACCGACAACAGGCCCATGAGCAGCACCAGCGTGGTCTTGGCATGGAACAAGGGCTGCGAGACATACCAAGAGCCGCCCTTGATGCCCCAGAACGTGCGCGCCAGCCCCGTCAGCACCAGGATCACCAACAGGCCTGCCGACAAGGTGGCCAGACGGGCCAGCCGCTCCACCACGGCCGCATTCAGCCACTCGCTGCGGCACAGCGCCGCCTGGCTGGAGATAAACACCACGGCGGTCAGCATCGCCACCAGGTGCAAGGCGGCCAAAACGGCTTCCAGGGTCATTTCAAATTCCTTCCAACAGCGCCACCCCACGGCGGGGCGAAGTCCAAAAATCCGGGCGGCGGTAATTCTGCTTGAGGAAGTCGATCCACAAACGCACCCGCAGCGGCAAATGCTTGCGCTGCGGAATGACCGCGTAAATGCCATTGGGTGGCGCGGCAAAGTCGGCGAGGACCTCCACCAGCCGCCCGGCGGCGATTTCGGCTTCCACCTCCCAGGTGCTGCGCCAGGCGATGCCATGCCCGGCCAGGCACCAGTCGTGCAGGACCTGGCCGTCCGAGCAATCCAGCGGCCCTGCCGGCTTCAGGTGGATCACTTCCACCGCACCGCTGGACGATGGCAAGCGAAACGCCCAGCCCCGGGTTTGCGAGGCCTCGCTGGACAAGGCCAGGCAGTCGTGCTGCTGCAGATCGTTCGGGTGACGGGGCGTGCCCCGGCGTTGCAGGTAGTCTGGTGTGGCGACACACAAACGCCGGTTGTCCGCCAGGCGCACGCTGACCAGCGAGGAGTCGGGCAAATCCCCCACCCGCACGCCGCAGTCGTAGCCCTCCCCTGCCAGGTCGATCACCCGGTCGCTCAGGTTCAGGGAGATGACCACGTCCGGGTGCAGCGCGCGAAATGCTGGCACCAGGGGCGCCACATGACGCCGGCCAAAGCCCGCCGGCGCGGTGATGCGCAGATGCCCCGTGGCCCGGATGCCGCCGGCCGCAACGCTGGCCTCGGCCTCAGCCACTTCGGCGAGCAAGCGCTGGCAATCCTCCAGGAAGGCGCTGCCTTCGTGCGTCAAGCTGATGCGGCGGGTGGTGCGCACCAGGAGCTTGACGCCCAGGTGTTCCTCCAGCGCGTCCAGGCGGCGCCCGATCACCGCCGGGGCTACATCCTCGGCCCGCGCGGCGGCGGAGAGGCTGCCCTTGAGCGCCACCGTCACGAACGAGGCAAAGGCCTTGAGCTTGTCCATGCTTTTAGGGTCAAATCAGGCTCTAAGCCAATGAAATCGAGCGGTATTAGCTACTAAATTAATAGTAATTGACACACCCGTACCGCCATTGGCCAGCGCCTGTTCATGCCGGGGATCGTCCTAGCAAGCGACTGACGGTCTCCAGGAATTCCTGGTTGTGCAGCGGCTTGGTCACGTAGGCGGCAAATCCCGCCTCCAGGCCCCGGGCGATGTCGCGCTCCATGGCATTGGCCGTGACCGCTACCACCGGCGTCGTGTCCAGCGCAGCCTGGGTGCGAAGGCGACGCAAGACTTCGTAGCCATCCATGCCCGGCATGTTGATGTCGAGCAGGATCAGGTCAGGCCGGTGCGCCTGCGCCAGTTCCAGCCCCAGGGCCGGGGTCGGGGCGGCCAGCACCGTGATGCTGGGCAGGGGTTTGAGGATTTGCCCAATCAGGCGCAAGTTGGCGGGGTTGTCGTCCACACACAAAATGGTCTGGGGGGCATGTAGCGCTTGGGCCGAAGGCAAATCCTGGGACTCCCGTTCGGTATGCGCCGGCGTGGGGGCGGAGGCCTGAAGGTCCGCCGTGCCGGGCAAGGTGATCCAGAACTCGGAGCCCTCGCCCTCGCGGCTGGTAAAGCCGATGGCGCCCTGCATGCGTTCGACCAGCTGCTTGCTGATGGACAGCCCCACCCCCGTGCCCTCGATGGCGCTGGTCTCGGCGCCCGCGCGGTTGAAGGGCTCGAAGACCTGGGCCTGCCGCTCCTGGGGAATGCCCAGACCGGTGTCGGAGACCACCAGGCGCACCTGCCCTTCTGGCACCTGGGACAAGGCCACCACCACCCGGCCCTGGTCGTGGTTGTACTTGATGGCGTTCGACAGCAAATTCAGGAGCACCTGCCGCAGACGCACCCGGTCCGCGATGACGGAGATGGCGGTGCCGGCCGTGCCCTCCTGGGTCTTCAGCGTGATGGCACGGGCTGCCGCCATGGGTTGGACCAGGGCCAGGCATTCCGACACCAGCTGCGTCATCTCCACGGGTTCCAGCGACAACTCGATGTGCCCCGATTCGATCTTGGCCAGGTCCAGGACCTCGTTGATCAGGCTCAGCAGGTGCTGGGCAGCCTTGAGGATTTCCTCGATGCTTTCCCGCTGGTCCGCATCCAGGCTGGGATCGGCGTCCAGCAACTGGCCAAAGCCGATGATGGCGTTCATCGGCGTGCGCAGCTCGTGGCTCATGGAGGTGAGGAAATCCGACTTGGCCTGGTTGGCGTGCTCGGCCTCGGCCAAGGCGGTCTGCAAGGCGACGGTGCGCTGGCCCACCTGCGCTTCCAGCCGCAGGTTCATGGCCTCGGCACGGGCCTGGGCCTCGCGGCGATCCTGCACTTCGGCCCGGGCTTGCTGCAGCGACTTGAGCTGCTGGTTCAAGGTGGTGGCCGTGTCCACCAGCACATCGAGTTCGTCACGAAAACGGAAAGGGGAACCGAAACGGAAACGAGAACGCGCCTGGAGCTGCTCCATCTGCTGGGCCGCCTGGTCAAACGCCTGCTGGGCCATCAGGGGCAGCACGGCGGCCAGGTCGCGCAAGCGCCCGATCGGCTTGCTCACCAACCAGCCCAATAGAAGACCCACAACCACCATGCTGAGCGTGGTCAAAGCCAACAGCTGCACGGTGCGCTGGCCGGCCTCGGTGACACCGGCGGTCTCGTCCGACAGCAGCAGGACCTTGTCCAGCCCATGCACGCGCTGGGAGGGAAGCTCAAACGCCTGGACGATGAACAAGCGACCGTCCCGCCACACCCGCCCGCCGGCGCTCAGTTCGGTGGCGGACACCTGCGGGGCCAGGGCGCGCAACAGGGGGTAAGTCTGGTCGGCTTGGGTGGCCAGGGCCAACCGCAGGCCCCAGGGTGCATCCGCCGGCACCGGCGCTTCCAGGCTGGACGGAGAGGCCACCAGCGCCAGGTCGGCGTTGCCCAGCTGGCGGAAGTCCAGCAGCAGGTCATCCAGGCTGTAGCTGGCATGGATGAGCACGGACTGGCCGTTTTTCTGCAAAGCGGGGACGAAAGACTCAAAACGGCAGGTCTCGGCGCAGGCAATGAAGCTGGCGGGCCGCATCTCCTGGAGCACCTGCGCCAGCGCTTTCTGTTTCAGCGCGGCCTGGGGGGCACCGGCCCCCAGGGGATGCTCGGTGGAGTGCAGCACGTCCCCCTCCAGGGACAGGATCTGGAGCTGCTCCAGGCCAGAATGGAACTGGCTGGGCGTGCTGTATTCCAGTCCGCCAGAAGCCAGAAGATCCACCTGGGAGCCCAAATCCGCAGCCGCGTTCTGGAAACGATCGCCAAAGCGATCGACCAGGTTCAACAACATGCGCTGCAGGGAGGCCATGCGCGCTTGCTGGGCAGTTGCCTGCACTTCCTGCACCAGGCGGTGGTTCAGGGCCTGGGCCACCAGGTTGACGGCCAGCAACAGGCTGGTCAGCAGCAGCACGAACTTGACGCGCAGGCCGACAAAACGGGAAAGAGCCGAACGGTTCACCAAAATCCTCAGAACCGGAATCCCGCCATCACGGCCAACAGCCGGGTCTTGTCACGGGCACCCTCACGGTTGTCGGGGGGCGGCACCATGCCGGGGCCCTTCATCTCGTGGTATTCGGCATTGATGCGCCAGGACTGGTTGACTTGCCAGGCCATGCCCAGCACCGTGTCTCGGCCCACGCCCACCACGCCGCTGCTGGGCTCGGTACTGGGCGAGCTCACGTCCCGGCGCACAAAGCCCGACCAGCGTGCATTGAAGCGGTAGTCCAGCTGGACATACGCCCCGTCTGCGTGCCCACGGGTCTGCAGGGGCACGGGCGTCCTGAAGTCGGTGCGCGTCTTGGTGCGACGCCACTCCGCCGTCAGCGACCAGTCCTCACGGTTGTACTGGGCCGAGGCCAGGAACAAATCGCTGTCGGTGGACAGGTCATAGGACTGGCCCTGGTACACCGTGCGGTAGCCGATGGGCATGTGCACATAGCCCAATGCATAGCGCTGGCGCCCTTCGTCAATTTGGTGCACGACCTGGGCAAACAGGGCGCGTCCCACGTCCAGCCGCAAGGCATCGAGGCCCGGCGCCAGCGCGGTGAAGTTGCGCTCGGTCTGGCGATGGGCGCGCTTGGCCTGCACCAGGTTCAGCCGCAAGGAGGTCTGCTGGCCAGCCTCCCATTCGTGGTCACCATAGAGCTGTACCCCGTCCGAGGAGAACAACAGCTCACGCACGCCAATACCCTCGTGGTAGATCGACTGCGGCAGCAGGATGGAGGGCCGGGTGGAGAGCACATCCCGCGATTTGTTGTGGAAACCCATCGGGTTCTTGACCCGCCCGATGCGCACGCCCAGCCGGCTGTCCGTGGCGGTGTGCAGATCGACAAAACCGTAGTCCAGGCGCACGCTGCCATCGTCGGTGGCGCCTGCCTTGCGCGAGAGCAGCTGCCCAGCCACTGAAAGGTGAGGACTGAGCTGGGTGAAGGCATTGACCCCGGCTTCGTAGTAGTCGAGCGCACCGCCATTGCGGGTCTTGCCGTAGTAGTTGTTGCCCGTGGTGGCGATGTAGCCCGCCGAAGCAAAGCCATGAATGCTGAGCGCGGGGGCATCGAAGTCCATCGCCCCAGCACCCAGGGGCAGCAGGGTGGCCACCTCCATGCCCACGGCACGCTTAACGGACTTCCACATACCGGATTCCTTCGTAATGGGTTTTTTCCTTGCCGGGCAGATAGCCCAAGGCGCCCGGGGTGGTTGCCACTTTGCGCACCATGGCCTCGGGACTGTCCACCGTGATGGGTGGCCGCGCAGCGCCGGTGAAGGTCTTTTTATCCCAGTTCTCGCGCAGCACATAGGGAAAAACGTTCAGCACCGTGGTGGCAAAGGTGCGGTGGCGCGGGTCTTGGTCGGGCAAAACGACCAGGGTGACGGGTGTCCCGTCCGCGAACTGCTGCACCCGCAGGGCATACAGGGAACGCAGTTCATTTTTGCTGATGACCGCCAGGGGAACATCCTTCTGGGCAATCAGCGAGAAGCCCTCGGCCGCCGCCGGCAGGGCTGTGCACGAAGCACCCAAAGCCGCCCAGAGCACGCACCGCCCCAGCAGGGAGTGCGGCGACCAGCGGCCTTTATTGAACAAACGCATAAGTTGACCAATTCATCCGATTCCATCCGATTCATGGCGAGGGGGCGGATTCTCGCAAACCAACGCGCCCGGAGGGGTCAGGGCTCGTGGTACTTGGCACGAATATCCAGGAGCTCGGGCAGGCACTGCTCAAAGTGGGCTACCACCTCGGGGTCGAAATGCCGCCCGGACTGGGAGCGGATGAATTCCACCGCCTCTTCCACCGTCCAGCTTTTCTTGTAGGGCCGATCAGACAGCAAGGCATCGAACACATCGGCCAGGGCCACGATGCGCGCCGACTGCGGAATGTCCTGGCCTTGGAGGCCTGCAGGATAGCCGCTGCCATCCCATTTTTCGTGGTGGTGCTGGGCAATTTCCTCGGCCATGCGGAGCAGCTCGCTGTCGTCGCCCGACAAGATTTCCGCGCCAATCGCCGCATGGGTCTTCATGGTCTCCCACTCCTCGGGCTCGAATTTGCCCGGCTTGAGCAGGATGTGGTCCGGAATACCGATCTTGCCGATGTCGTGCATCGGACTGGCGTTGAGCAGCAGCTCCTGCGCAGCGGCATCCCAGCCCAGGCTGCGGGCCAGGGCCACGGAAAACTGGCTCATGCGAATGATGTGCAAGCCGGTTTCGTTGTCCCGGTATTCCGCCGCGCGGCCCAGGCGCTGCACGACTTGCAGACGGGTGCGGCTCAGCTCCTCGGTGCGCTGGCGGACCATCGCTTCCAGCACATCTTTTTGGTTTCTCACGAGGCGGTGGGCCAGCTGCGCCTGCAACAGATTGGCCACCCGCATGAGGACTTCGCCCTGGTCAAAGGGCTTGCTCAGAAAATCGCGCGCGCCCAGCTGCAGCGACTGCAGCAGAAACGACCGCCCCGACTGGGCCGTGAGCACCACCACTGGCGGCGACAATGGATCTTCCAGGGCCTGGAACTGGCGCAGCATCTCAAAACCGTCAATGTGCGGCATGTTGAGGTCCAGCAAGATCAGGTCTGGCGGATTGCGGTGGTAAGCCTCCATGACCAGGCGCGGGTCCTGGACCAGCTCCAGGTTGTCGTACCCGGCCCGTTCCAGCACCTTGCGCATGAGCTTGAGATTGGCCTCCTCGTCGTCAATCACCATGATGCGGGAGTGCTGGAGCAGTTCTGTCTTCATGTGGTGGTCCTCGGGCCGGGATTGTAGGAGACCGCTTTCTGGACAGGGCCAAGAAATTTTGGGTCAAACAGGCTTCTAAGCCAATAGATTCGAGCGGTAATAGCTATTAAAAACATAGCAAATTAAACCGAATCTTTTCCGATTCTTTTTTCTTGGATGGAGCACTGCCCCGAGCTTTGCAAAAAAGTCACAGGTTTTTCGATTTTTAGCGGATTTATGCCGGTAAAAAATTCGAATACAGTCCTGCACGAGTGATTTCCACCGGCCTCGGCACTGCACGGGCCGCCTGGTTTTCTAGGATTTTTAGGGTTTTCTGATTTTTTGCTTGTTCACGTCTTCAAGGGTTTTCACATGAGCGCACGCATTTCCATCCACCGCCTGCAAGTGGCCAGCCAGCTGCACCAGTTCGTCGAAGAACAGGTGCTACCCGGCACTGGCATCGACAGCGCCCGGTTCTGGCAGGGTTTTGACGCCATCGTCGGCGATCTGGCCCCCAAGAACATCGCCCTGCTGGCCGAGCGCGACCGCCTGCAGACCGAACTCGACCAATGGCACCAACGCCACCCCGGCCCGGTGACCGACATGGCGGCCTACCGCCAGTTCCTGGAGAGCATTGGGTATCTGGTGCCCGTGCCCGCCAACGTGCAAGCCACCACCACCAACGTGGACGACGAGCTGGCCCTGCAAGCCGGCCCGCAGCTGGTGGTGCCGATCCTGAACGCACGCTACGCGCTGAACGCGGCCAACGCCCGCTGGGGCTCGCTGTACGACGCCCTGTACGGCACCGACGCCATCCCCGAAACCGACGGCGCGGAAAAAGGCAAGGGCTACAACCCTGTGCGCGGCGCCAAGGTGATTGCCTTTGCCCGCCAAGTGCTGGACCAGGCCGCGCCGCTGGCCCAGGGCTCGCACCAGGACGCCGCCGCCTACACCGTCGTGAACGGCGCGCTGCAGGTGCAGCTGACCAATGGCACCGTCACCGGCCTGCAAGACGCCGCCCAGCTGGTCGGCTACCAGGGCGATGCCGCCGCGCCCCGCTCCGTGCTGCTCAAGCACCACGGCAACCACATCGACATCCAGATCGACCGCAGCACCCCGATTGGCCGCAGCGATGCCGCGGGCGTGTCGGACGTGGTGCTGGAAGCCGCGCTGTCCACCATCCTGGACCTGGAAGACTCCGTGGCCGCGGTCGATGCCGAAGACAAGGTGCTGGGCTATCGCAACTGGCTGGGCATCCTCAAAGGCACGCTGACCGAGACCTTTGAAAAAGGCGGCCAGCAGCTCACCCGCGGCCTGAACCCGGACCGCATCTACACCGCACCCAACGGCCAGGACAGCGTGCGTTTGCATGGCCGTTCGCTGATGTTCGTGCGCAATGTCGGCCATTTGATGACCAATCCGGCCATCCTCTACACCGCCGCCGACGGCTCAGTAAAGGAGATCCCCGAAGGCATCATGGACGCGGTGGTCACCACCACCATCGCGCTGCACGACCTGCAAGGCCATGGCAAAGACGGCATCCGCAACTCGCGCAAGGGCAGCGTGTATATCGTCAAGCCTAAGATGCACGGCCCCGCCGAAGTGGCGTTCGCCGCTGAACTGTTCGGCCGCGTGGAACAGCTGCTGGGTTTGCCCGACAGCACCGTCAAGCTGGGGATCATGGACGAAGAGCGCCGCACCAGCGTCAACCTGAAAGCCTGCCTTGCCGCCGCAGCCAGCCGCATCGCCTTCATCAACACCGGCTTCCTGGACCGCACCGGCGACGAGATCCACACCGCCATGCTGGCCGGCCCCATGGTGCGCAAGGGCGAGATGAAGAGCAGCGCCTGGATCCAGGCCTACGAAAAGAGCAATGTGCTGGTCGGCCTGGGCTGCGGCCTGCGCGGCAAGGCGCAGATTGGCAAGGGCATGTGGGCCATGCCCGACCTGATGGCAGCCATGCTGGAACAAAAGATCGCTCACCCCAAGGCCGGTGCCAACACCGCCTGGGTGCCCAGCCCCACCGGCGCCACCCTGCACGCCCTGCACTACCACCAGGTCAACGTGCAAGCCATCCAGCAGGGCCTGGAAGCCACCAACGCCGATGCCGAGCGCGACGCGCTGCTGACCGGCCTGCTCACCGTGCCCGTCGCCACCCAGACAAACTGGAGCGAGGCCGAGAAACAGCAGGAGCTGGACAACAACGCCCAGGGCATCCTGGGCTACGTGGTGCGCTGGGTGGACCAGGGCGTGGGCTGCTCCAAGGTGCCCGACATCCACAACGTCGGCCTGATGGAAGACCGCGCCACGCTGCGCATCAGCAGCCAGCACATGGCCAACTGGCTGCACCACGGCATCGTGAGCGAAGCGCAGGTCAAGGCCACCTTTGAACGCATGGCCGCTGTGGTGGACCAGCAAAACGCCGGCGACCCGCTGTACCGCCCCATGGCCGGCCACTTCGACACCAGCTTTGCCTACCGCGCCGCGATGGACCTGGTGTTCAAGGGCAAGGAACAGCCCAGCGGCTACACCGAGCCCCTGCTGCACGCCTGGCGCCTGAAGGTCAAGGCCGCCGCGCAGTAAAGCGCAGCCGCGTCACCGCACACCCGAAGCCCGCCACCGTGCGGGCTTTTTTGCGACCACATAGCGATGGGAATAATGGCGCCATGCAACGCCTCAAACTCCCCATCGGCATCCAGACCCTGCGCGAGATCCGCACCGAGGGCCATTACTACGTGGACAAGACGCCGCTGGCGCTGCGCCTGGTGGAGCAAGGCAAGTACTACTTTCTGAGCCGTCCGCGCCGCTTTGGCAAAAGCCTGCTCATCGACACGCTGGCCGAGCTGTTCGAGGGCAACCGGGCGCTGTTTGAAGGGCTCTACGCCGAGACCCGCTGGGACTGGTCCAAGACCTACCCGGTGATCCGCATCAGCTTCAGCGATGGCGTGCTGCACAGCCGCGAAGCGCTGGACGAAAAAATCTGGGAAATCCTGCACAGCCACCAGCAACGCCTGGGGCTGACCGGCACCATGCCCAGCCTCTCGGGCGCCTTTGCCGAGCTGATCCAGCGGGCGCACCAAAAGTTTGGCCAGCGCGTGGTGGTGCTGGTCGATGAGTACGACAAGCCCATCCTGGACAACCTCACCGCCCCCGACATCGCCCGCCAGATGCGCGATGGGCTGCGCAACCTGTACTCCGTCATCAAGGGCCAAGACGCCCACATCCGCTTTGGCATGCTGACGGGGGTGTCCAAATTCAGCAAGGTGAGCTTGTTCTCAGGGCTGAACAACCTCAACGACATCACGGTATCGCCCGAATTCAGCGCGATTTGCGGCTACACCGATGCGGATGTGGACACGGTGTTCGCCCCCGAGCTTCCCGGGCTGGACCGCGATGCCATCCGCGATTGGTACAACGGCTACAACTGGCTGGGCGAGAGCGTTTACAACCCCTTCGATTTGTTGCTGCTGTTCCAGAAGCGCCAGTTCCTGCCATACTGGTTCGAGACCGGCACGCCCACCTTTCTGGTGGACTGGCTGCTGCAGCAGCCCGAGACCTTCACCCCCCGGCTGGAGCACTGGCAAACCGACCTGGAGCTGCTGGGCGCCTTCGACGTGGATGGCATGGAGCCCGAGGCCCTGCTGTGGCAGACCGGCTACCTCACCATCGAATCCACCCGCCAACTGCCCGGCATGACCGAAGTCCACCTGACGCTGCCCAACCGCGAGGTGCGCGCGAGCCTCAACGGCGCACTGCTGCGCAGGCTGCAAGGCACGTCGCGGCGCAGCACCCAGCACCTGCCCCGGCTCTACGACCTGCTGCGCGCCAACGACTTTGACGGCCTGCGCCAGCTGTTCGAGGCCTTCTTTGCCAGCATCCCGCACGACTGGTACCGCAACAACCCCATCGCCCAGTACGAGGGCTACTGGGCCAGCGTGTTCTACAGCCACTTTGCCGCGCTGGGCCTGGACATCGTGCTGGAAGACGCCACCCACCATGGCCGCATCGACATGGCCGTGACCTTCAACGGCCATGTCTATCTGTTCGAGTTCAAGGTCGTCGAACTCCTCCCCCAAGGCAAGGCCCTGCAGCAGCTCAAGGACCGGCGCTACGCCGACAAATACCGCGCCCGGGGCGAGCCCATCCACCTGATCGGCGTGGAGTTCAGCAAGGAACAGCGCACGGTGGTGGGGTTTGCGGTGGAGACGGTGGGGTGAGTGGCGGAAATTACGCTCCCCAAACGAAAGCCCCGCCAGCATGACCTGACGGGGCTTTTTGCGGGAAAAAACTCCTAAATTAGGAGCTATCACCGCCCGTATCTATTGGCCCAATAGCCAATTTAGCTATTAACCAAGGCCATCCCTTGCGTGGGACTCAGGTCCGCGCTGGCAGCACGGTGCCCCAGCAGGCGCCGAAGCCGATGCGGGCGGCGCCTGGCTTTTCACACCAACCGCGAATGACGATGGCATCTCCGTCTTCCAGGAAGGTGCGGGTTTCGCCGTCGAAAGTAGCTCATGGCCAAAATCGTACGGTAAACTTCCGTACAAAGGAGCCACCATGACCGCCACCACTGCCCGCCTGGACCTGCGTTTGAACGCCCGCGACAAAAGCCGCATCGCACGTGCTGCGGCGCTGCGTGGCATGGCTGTCTCTACCTTTGTGCGTGATGCCGTGTTGCGCGAGGCCGATACCGCCCTTGCAGCCGAGAGCACCATCACCCTGTCGGAAGAAGAATCGCGCCGGTTTCTGGCTGCGCTGGATGCGCCCTTTGCTCCCAACGAGCGCCTGCAGCACGCCATGCAAGCAGCCGCTGCACTGCAGCCCCGCTGAGCGGGGATTGCCGCAATGGCGCTGCGCTTCGCCTTGCTGGACGGCAAACTCCACGACCGTCCGGGCTTCTCTTGTGGGATTGCCGCGCTGGATGACTACCTGCACCAGCGAGCGGGGCAACACCAGCGCGACGGCATTGCCACCACCCATGTGTTGACCGATGACGCACAGCCCACCCGCATCCTGGGCTTTTGCGCCTTGTCGGCGGCGCAACTACACCTGAGCGAACTGCACCAAGCCGACCTCAAGCGCCTGCCGGCCTACCCGGTGCCTGCCATGCGCATGGGTCGCCTGGCGGTGTCGGCGTCCGAGCAGAGCAAGGGGTATGGCCAATTGCTGCTGGGGCATGCCGTGAATCTGGCGCTCTCGGTACGGCAGACGATGGGGGTGCGGGTGCTTATCGTGGATGCCAAGGACGCACAGGCCGCCGCGTTTTACGAGCGCTATGGTTTTCGCCCAACGACCAGCACGGCATGGAGCCTGTACCTGCCGATTTCTGCTGCCTGAGCACTGCTGGTGTGGACTGCGCCTGCACTGCCTGAGGCTTTCTGAAACCCCAAACAAAAGCCCCGTCGGCATGACCTGACGGGGCTTTTTGCGGCGGATTCACTCCTAAAAGAGGAGCTATTACCGCTAGTATTTATTGGCCTGGAGGCCGATTTGGCCATCCACCCAGGCCTCCCTTACGCGGGACTCAGGTCCGCGCTGGCAGCACGGTGCCCCAGCAAGCGCCGAAGCCGATGCGGGCGGCGCCGGGCTTTTCGCACCAGCCGCGAATGACGATGGCATCGCCATCTTCCAGGTAGGTGCGGGTTTCGCCGCTGGGCAGTTGCACGGGGTTCTTGCCGCCTTGGGTCAGCTCGATCAGCGCACCGGCTTCCTGCAGCGTGGGGCCGGACAGGGTGCCGCTGCCGAACAGGTCGCCGGGCTGCAGGTTGCAGCCGTTGACGGTGTGGTGGGTCACCATTTGCGCGATGGTCCAGTAGGCGTGGCGGTAGCTGGTGCGGCAGATTTGCGCGTCAGGCTGGCCGGCATCGCGCATCGCTTGCGTTTGCAGGCCGACCTGCAGCTGGATGTCGAGGGCGCCTTCGCTGCGGTTGGTGGGGCTGTCCAGGTACGGCAGGGGCTGGGGGTCGCCTTCGGGGCGGGTGAAGGGCACGCGGTAGGGGGCGAGCGCCTCCAGGCTCACGATCCACGGCGAGATGGTGCTGGCGAAGTTTTTGGCCAGGAACGGGCCCAGGGGCTGGTATTCCCAGGCCTGGATGTCGCGGGCCGACCAGTCGTTGAGCAGGCACAGGCCAAAGACATGGTTCTCGGCGTCGGCAATCGCAATCGCCTGGCCCTGGTCGTTGCCGCTGCCGATGAAGATGCCCAGTTCCAGCTCGATGTCCACGCGCTTGCTGGGGGCCAGCACGGGGGCCTCGGCGTCCGGCGCCTTGAGCTGGCCGAGCGGCCGGGGGAAGGCCTGGCCCGACACGCCAATGCTGGACGCGCGGCCGTGGTAGCCAATCGGCACCCATTTGTAGTTGGGCAGCAGCGGGTTGTCGGGGCGGAACTGCTTGCCGATGTTGGTGGCGTGGTGCACCGAGGTGTAGAAGTCGGTGTAGTCGCCGATGCGGGCGGGCACGCGGTATTCGGCCTCGGCCTGCGACACTAAACAGGCCTGCAGCGCGGCCTGGTGGCTGCTGCCCGCACGCAGGGCACGCGACAGGGCTAGGCGCAGCGCACTCCAGGCCGCTTGGCCCAGGGCCATCAGGGCGTTGAGTTCGCCCTGGCTGGCGGCCTGCACGGCGCTGGCGGCGGCGCCGTCAAAGGCACTGGTCTGCGCGGCGGTGGCCAGGTCCAGGATCTGGTCGCCAATCGCGACACCACCGCGCCAGGCTTCTTGGCTGCCCTGGCGGCGGAAGATGGCAAACGGCAGGTTCTGAAGGGGGAAGTCGCACCCGGGCTGGTTGGCGCTGGCCACCCAGCTTTGCAGCGCGGGGTCGTGGGTTTCGTTGAGTTGGGTCATCGGACGAATCTTTGAATCAAGAGGGGTTCAGGGCGTGACCGACATGCTGCCGTCGTGCATCCAGGCGGCGTGTTTGGGCGCGCGCTTGGTCTGGCTCCACTCTTCAAGCATCTGCCATTTCACATCGTCGAGCATCTGGTGCATCTGGGGCGTTCCGCAATCCCAGGCCAGCTCCAGGCGATGGCCGTTGGGGTCGAAGAAGTAGATGCTCTTGAAGATGGTGTGGTCGGTAGGGCCCACGACCTCGATGCCCTCGGCTTCGAGCTTGGCCTTGGCGTCAAGCAGCGCCTGGTAGCTGTCCACCTTCAGGGCCAGGTGCTGCACCCAGGAGGGGGTGTTCTCATCGCGGCCCATGGGCGGCTGGCCAGGCAGCTCGAAGAAGGCCAGGATGTTGCCGTCGCCCGCGTCCATAAAGATGTGCATATACGGGTCGGGCGCCTTGGTGGAGGGCACTTCGTTCTCGGCGATGGCCAGCACGAACTTCATGTTCAGGTGCTTTTCGTACCACTGCACGGTTTCCTTGGCATCTTTGCAGCGGTAAGCGACGTGGTGGATTTTCTGGATTTTCATGGGAGTCTCCTAAAGGATGGACGGGGTCAGGCAGAGCTTCAGAGGTCTTGCAAGGCGATGTTCAGGTGCTGCTCGAACAGCGTGGGATCGCCCAGGGCGTTGGCGTTGAGCAGCGCGAGCTTGACAAGGAACAGCTCGCGCTTGTCAGCGCCCGCCTGGTCGATGGCGGTGGCCAGGCGGTCATAGACGGTTTCCAGGCCGGCAATGGTCAGCGGGGGGTGGGTCTGGGTCATGAGTTTCTCCTTACTGGGGCAAGGCGGCGTTCAGGGCAGCTTGCAGACGGGTGGCGTCCAGCGTCAGCCAGCGGGCGCAGACATGCTGGTCGGGGCGCAGCAGGTAGGCAGCGCCATCGGCCTGCACGCCGTAGCGCTGGCGGAAGTGTCCATCGGCATCGGCCAGGGTCTGGTCAGCACCGGCCACGGGCTGGGCCGCGCCCACCGCCGTGACACGCAGCGCCACGCCACGGGCACGGGCGGCGGCGACCACATCCTGCAGCGATTCGGGGATGGCTGCGCCCTGCGTGAAATACAGCAGATCAAAACCGCCGCCCAGGTGGTCGAGCAGGTAGTCGTTGGGCGCCAGGCGGATGTTTTGCGGCGGCGCGCCGTGGGCCGGGCCGGCGGTGAACAGGGCGTTGTCGTCCCCTTGGCTGTTGAGCGCCGAGTGGCTGTATTCATGCGGACGCGAGGTGCGCCAGTGGTAGAGCGGCCGCACAAACTCCTGGGTGAGCGACAGCGACAGCACCGCATCGCGCAGCAGCGTGAAGCCGCCGGGTGGCGGGGTCATGAAGCGGGTGCTCTTGCCGGCCTCCTGGATGATCTCGCGGGCGGCGCCCACGCGCTCGGCGCTGTAGTTGGCCATGAGCTTGCCCGCACCCAGCCCCTTGGCGGTGTAGGCCAGGTGCCAGCCCAGCGATTGCGCATCCTGGAAGGCGGTGTTGGCACCGCGCACGCCAAAGATGGGCAGCAGATGGGCCGCGTCGCCGACAAAGACGATGTTGCCGTGCACGTAGTCGGACAGGGTCAGCGTGCGGGCGGAATAGACCGAGCTCCAGTCCATCTCCCAGGGCGTGCCGCCAAAGCCGATCATTTCCAGCTGGGCGTCGATGCGGGCCTTGAGCGATTCAGGGCGCAGGGCTTCTTCGGGGGTTTCGCCCTCGGGAAGCTGGTAGTCCACACGCCAGATGCCATGGGGCTCGCGGTGCATGAGGATGGTGTTGCCGGGGTTCCACTCGGGGTCGAAGTAAGCCAGGCGTTCGGTGGGCAGGGGCAGGTCGATCTTGATGTCGGCGATCACGAAGAAGCCTTCGTAGGATGCGCCTTCCATGCGCAGGCCCATGGCCTCGCGAATCGGTGAACGGCCACCGTCGGCGGCGACCAACCAGTCGGTCTCCAGGGTGTATTCGCCTTCGGGGGTGTCGATACGGGCCTCAACGTAGCCGTCCTTTTGCGTGGCCTGCAGGACCTTGTTGCCCCAGCGGAAGTCGATCAGCGGGTTGGCGGCACAGGCGTCGTAGAGGTACTCCTCCATGTACTGCTGTTGCAGGTTGAGCATGGGGAAGTAGCGGTCGTCCGGGTCGTGCGGCGCTTCCATGCGGAAGCACAGCTGGTTGCGGTAATAGGAGTTGCCAAAGCGCCAGGGCAGGCCGGTGGCCATCATGCGGTCGGCCACGCCGACTTGCTGCAAGATTTCGAGCGAGCGGCGGGTGAACACGATGGCGCGGCTGCCTTGCGAGAACTGCAGCTCGGAATTCAGCACCACACAGCGCACGCCATGGCGCGCCAGCTCCAGTGCGGTGACCATGCCCGCAGGCCCGGAGCCCACGATGGTGACGGGCTGGCGGGCCTGGGGGCCGTGGGCCGAGGGCAGCCAGGGCGCAAACACCTGGTAGGGGTAGTAGATGGAGGGACGCGGTTCGGTCGTAGGCTGGTGCATGGTGCGGCTTTTGTGAGAGAAGGAAACGACAACAGAAAAAACTGGATTCAGCGGCGCTCGTTATGGGCAATCAGGCGGTCCAAGAGGTTTTCCAAGGTGGCCAGTTCTTCGGGGCTGAGGCAACCAAAAATCTCGCGGTTACGCCGCACGACCAGCCGGTCAATCGCGTCCCAGCGCTGGCGCCCTTCGGGAGAGAGCGTCAGCACCACGCCCCGGCCATCGGCCTCGCTGCCCTGCTTGAAGACCAGGCCCTTGTCCACCAGCGCCTGGGCCGCGCGGCTGGCCTGGCTCTTGTTCAGGTTGGACAGGCGGGCCAGGTCCTTGACCGACAACGGCTCGAAGGTGCCGATGGTGTTCAAGCAACGCCCATCGCTGAGGGACAGCCCCGAGGCTTCCAGATAGGCCTGGTGGCTCACTGGATCAGACAGCTTGTTGAGCATGTGCAGGCGGTACGTGAACGAGCGGTCCAATGGCCGCTCGAAGAATGCATCGTCTTGCAGGCAGTCCGTCGGAGGGGTATCAGCGCTGGGCAGCGGCATGGGATCAGTCGAGCTTGATGTTGGCGGCCTTGATCACGCGGCCCCATTTGGCGCGCTCGTCGGCGGCGTACTTGGCCATTTGCTCAGGGCTGCTGGGAGTCGATTCGAGGCCCAGGGTCTGCAGTCGGGCCTTGACGGCGGTGGTGTCCATGGCGGCGAGCAGCGCGGTGTTGAGCTTGGCAATCACGTCCTTGGGCGTAGCGGCTGGAGCCACCAGGCCTTGCCAGGCATAGGCCTCAAAGCCCTTCAGGCCTTGCTCCTGCAGCGTGGGGATGTCCTCGAAATTCTTCACGCGCTGGGGGCTGGCAATGCCAATGGCACGCAATTTGCCGCTCGTGATGAACTGGTAGCCACTGGCGGTGTCCACAAACATGAACGGCACCTGGCCCGCCACCACGTCCTGCACGGCCGGCGCGGCGCCCCGGTAGGGCACATGGGTGAAGGGAATACCAGACCGCTCGCGGAACAGCTCTGTGGCCAGGTGGTGCGGGCTGCCCGCGCCGGGGGTGGCGTAGTTGGGCGCCTTTTGCGCTTTGGCCCAGGCCAGAAATTCCGACATGTTCTTGGCCGGAATCTGAGGGTTGACAACCAGGATCAGCGGGAAGCGCACGGTCAGGCCAATGGGGGCAAAGTCCTTCTCGACGTTGTAGCTGAGCTTGCTGTAGAGGAAGGGGTTGGCCGCCAAGGTGGCCGTGTCGGCCGACATGATGGTGTAGCCGTCGGCCTTGGCGCGGGCGACATAGTCGGCGCCGATGTTGGTCGCGGCGCCGGGCTTGTTGTTGATGATCAGGGTCTGGCCCAGGCTTTTTCCCATGGCCTCGGCCAGGGTGCGTGCGACCACGTCGGTGCCGCCACCAGCGGGATAGGGCACGACCCATTCAATCGTT
The DNA here is from genome assembly GCA_964597235.1 of uncultured Burkholderiaceae bacterium. GTDB lineage: Bacteria > Pseudomonadota > Gammaproteobacteria > Burkholderiales > Burkholderiaceae_C > CAYZPX01. The sequence continues at coordinate 20,743 of CAZQXQ010000019.1, forward strand.
TTGCTGGGGTAGGTCTGGGCACTGGCAGCCGTGCCCACGGCCAACAGCGCACCCATGAACCAGCGGCGAGAAAGGGGAATGAAACGGGACATGATCAAAGTCTCCTGAGGAACGAAAGGGGGGAGTGGGAGCGTAGCCTAGCGCCCGCATCGGCGGTATAGGGAGCACCCTTTGAACCACGCCACCGCGCGAGTTTAAGTCAGTTGGTTGCGCACGCAACCAGTAGAAACCCTGATAGTTGCACGCGCAACCGCAGTGCGTCGTGCCGCCCTGCCACGAAAAGCCAGTGATTTACCCGCGTTTTCCCGAAGTCCACCGCCCCTGTCTGGCGAGACAATCGCCCGCCAGAGGAACCGCCCCATGGACCTGCAATACCAGCTCAAGGCTGGCAGCTACTATCTGTATGACCTGCGCGATCCGCCCAGCGCGGTGACGGGGGAGCGTCGTTTCAAGCTGAAAACCGACCTGGTGGCCATTGCCTTTGACTTGGGCACCGGCGAGGTCTGCCAACACGGCAGCCCGACCCGCATCCACTCCTGGGCCATGAGCACCCGCCGGCGTCTGCGGGCTGCGGGTGCGCTGGAAGAGGCAAACGACATCGTCGTCATTTCAGGACCACTGCCCGTGGATGAATTGAACAAATGTCTGTGGATCAGAGGTTATGTGGCGCGCATGTTCCGGCGCCTGGCCACCCTGCCCCACGGCAAACTGCAGCACGCTGGCGCAGCGCGGCGGCAATCCCAACGCCAGGCGGCCTGAGCCGCCCGCCTTCTTCCGCTGCGATCAGGCAGCTTCCGGCACTTCGGGCAAGTCTGGATGCTTGACGATGGTCACCGGCACCGGGCTCAGGTGCACCAATTCTTGCGAGACCGACCCCAGCAGCGCGCTGGTGACGGCGCCCTGCCCCCGAGCCCCAATCAAGGCCAGCTCGGCACCAGCCTCTTCAATCAGGTCCACCAGCACATGGGCCGGGTCGCCAATGCCCACCATGGTCTCGGCCGACAAACCGGCAGCCTCCAGTTGGGCCTTGGCGGGGGCCATCAGGTGTTCGCCGGCCTCCACCGCAGCCGCGGCGATCTGCTCGGGGTCGCGCGAAGTCACCAGCTCGTACAAAGTGGCGGATTCCTGCACGTTCGCGAGCACAAACTGGGCTTTCAGACCCGAGCGCACCAGTTGCAGCGCGTGGGCCACGGCATCCAGGGCAAGTTCGGAACCATCGATGGCAATCAGGATTTTGATCATGGGAGACGGGAGATAAGAGGTGGGATGAAATCGGGAAAACAACAAGGTTCAGTGTAGCGGCGCCCCGGCGGGATTTCGGCGGCGGAACGGTCTGGGACAATGCCAGCATGTTGCAGTTCGAGATCCTCCAAAACGACCCCTCCAGCCACGCCCGCCGTGGCCAGCTCACGCTCAACCACGGCGTGGTGCAGACCCCCATCTTCATGCCCGTGGGCACCTACGGCACCGTCAAGGGCGTGATGCCACGCAGCCTCGACGACATGGGCGCACAAATCATCCTGGGCAACACCTTCCACCTGTGGATGCGCCCAGGGCTGGACATCATGCAAAGCTTTGGCGGGCTGCACCAGTTCGAGAACTGGAACAAGCCCATCCTGACCGACTCGGGGGGCTTTCAGGTCTGGAGCCTGGGCGCGATGCGCAAGATCACCGAGGAAGGCGTGC
>CAZQXQ010000020.1:0-22395 GCA_964597235.1 uncultured Burkholderiaceae bacterium
ACAACTCCGCGATGGTGGGGGCCTTGCGCGCCTCGGTTTTGGCGCCGCCGGGATCGCCGCCTCGGCGAACCTCGGCCAGCCAGTCCTGCGCCATGACGCGGGCCTGCTCGACGGTCAGTTCTCCGAACAGACCCAAGGCGGGCTTGCGGCGCTCGCCCGCGTTCGTGCGGTACTGGAGCATGAACACCCGGCGACCCGCCGGGGTGATCTTGCACAGGAAGCCGGGCACCACGGTGTCCCGCAGTTCGACGGCCTGCGCCTGGGGTTGTGCCGCCTCTACGGCGGTCTTGGTGAGCTTGATCTTGGCCATGATGACTCCTTGGAACGACCCGGATTCCAAGAGCCACATAGGAGCGGCGCGAGGGTAAGCCGGGTCAGGTTTCAGAAAGCACCGGCATATGATGGACGCGCGTAAGTTATTGATAAACCTGCTGTATCCAGCTTCAGCGCAGTCCAGCGAAGTGCCGGGCTGGAGTCATCGTGAAATAAAAAATCAGCATCAGCAAGACCAGCACCGGGGTGCCGCGCAACACGGCGATGTAGGCCCGCGCGGGCAGGTTCAGCCACAGGCGTGGCGACATCCGCAGGAAACAGATGCCGCCGCCCAGCAAGGTGCCCACCAGCGTGGCACACACGGAAATGAGCACCGTGGTCTGCAGCCCGTCCCAGATCAGCAGGTAGCGGTCTTCGTGCAGCAGGTTGCGGTGAAAACTGTCTGCCAAGGCGTGCAGCCAGCCCAGGGCCCCGCTCATCAAGGCTTGGCGCCCCGCACCAGCGCGGCAATCCCGCCGGTGTAGTAGGGCTCGGAGAACAGCACCTTCTGGGCGCGTTCCTCGGTGATCGTGATGCAGGCGGCAATCATGTCCACCTTGCCGGAGATCAGCGCCGGAATCAGCGCGCCAAAGTCCATGTTCACCACCTCCAGCGTCTTGCCCTGCTGCTGGGCCACGCGGCGGGCCAGCTCGATGTCAAAGCCGACCACGCGCTGCGAGCCATCCACAAACGAAAACGGCTCGGTCACGGAGGCGGTGCCCAGGCGCAACACCCCGGCGCCGCCGCTGAGCGCAATCTCCGGCATGGGCGCCGGACTCCCTTTTTCAGGGAACCAGCGGGTGTGCATTTCCTGGTAACCGCCGTTTTGCTTGAGCGTCTGCACCACGCCATCGATGGCGGCCTTGAGCGCACGGTTCTGCGGCTGCACGGCAAAACCGTAGTGGTCCACAGTGATCATGTCCCTCAGGACCACCAGGCCCTCGTTTTTCGCGGCAATGTTGCGCAGGATGGGCTCGTCGTAGGCGGCGGCATCGGCCTTGCCGGTTTTGACGGCCAGGGCGGCATCCAGCACGGTATTGAAATACTGGAACTTGGCCTGCGGAAATTTCGACAACACCAGCTTGTCCGCCACCGTGCCCGTGGGCACCGCAAACGACTTGTCGGCCAGCTGCGACAGCTGGGTGATCTCGGCCTTCTGGGTGCAGCCTGCCGCCAGCAGCAGGGCGGACGCCATCAGGCTGCCAGCGAAGAGGCGGCGGGTGCATTGCGTGATCATCGAAGGTTCTCCTGAAGCGGCCAGCGGCTGGGGGGTGACAGCAATCGAGTGTACGTCGAGGCCTGTTTTTCGACGCTCAAACGGCGGGCCCAACCCCGGGAAAAAGTCGTTTTCTCACCTCCAGACTTTCCCGAGGTTTTGCCGGACGCGCTTCCGCCTCATCTATGATGAATTTCCTAAAAAAACAACTCTCTTGAACGGAGATAAGGATGGCACATAGCCATAACGATGGGTTCTTCAGCCACCATGGTGTTCTGGCCTTGGGGGTGCGCTTGTTTCGGAACTTGCAGTTCGGCACCAAGGCCTTGCTGATTTCGTTGGCCTTCACCGTGCCCGTGCTGGGCCTGGTGGGCTGGCTGCTGGTGGATGAAAGCACCAAGTCACACCAGCATCGCAGAGACGCCCTGCGCCAGCATGTGGAAATTGCCCACAGCCTGGTCGTCTGGGCCCATGAGCAGGAGACCGCTGGGCGCATGGGCCGCGAAGCCGCCCAGGAAATGGCCTTGAAGGCGATGGGCACGCTGCGCTACAACAAGGACGAGTACTTTTTCATCCAGGACACCACCTACAAGATGCTGATGCACCCCACCGTGCCCAAGCTCAACGGCACCGATGTGCGTCTGCTCAAAGACCCCCACGGCGTCGCTTTTGTGCAGGAGATGGTCGATGTGGCCAAGGCCAAGCAAGCTGGCTTTGTCTCCTACCAGTTCCCACGCCCGGGCAACAGCGAGCCCGAGGACAAACTCAGCTATGCCAAGTTGTTCCAGCCCTGGGGCTGGGTCTTGGGCTCTGGGCTGTACATCAGCGATTTGCAGAAGGCTGAGCGCGAACACTGGACCATGGCGGGGGTGGTGACCGGACTGTCCCTGCTGCTCGCGGCCTACCTGTTTGTGAGCTTTTACCGGGTGATGCTGGGCGGCCTGCGCGAAACCAGCCGCCACCTGCAGGCCATGGCCCAAGGGGACCTGACCATGTCGCCCTCGCCCTGGGGCAAAGACGAAGCGGCCCACTTGATGTTGGACCTGCGCAGCATGCAGGATTCGCTACGGCAGATGGTGGCCCGGGTACGCGAATCCAGCGATGCCATCGTGCAGTCCAGCGCGGAAATTGCTACGGGCGCGCAAGACCTGTCCAGCCGCACCGAAAAAGCCGCCGCCAGCCTGGAAGAGGCCGCCGCTTCGATGGAAGAAATTAGCGCCACCGTGCAAACCACCACCCAGCACACCTCGATGGCCGCGACGACCGCCCGTGACAATGCCCGCGTCGCAGCGCAAGGCGGTGAGGTCATCCAAGAAATGGTGAGCACCATGGACGCGATCCGCACGTCCTCGTCCCGCATTGGCGAAATCATCGGCACGATTGACGGCATTGCCTTCCAGACCAACATCCTGGCGCTGAACGCCGCCGTGGAAGCCGCCCGTGCGGGCGAGCAAGGCCGTGGCTTCGCGGTGGTCGCGGGCGAGGTGCGCATGCTGGCCCAGCGCAGCGCCGAGGCCGCCCGCGAAATCAAGACCCTGATCGGCAGCAGCGTGGACCAGGTGGCCGCCGGCACCGTGGTCGTGCGCAAGGCGGGCGACGCGATTGCCGAGGTGGTGCGCTCCTCCGAACAGGTGGATCACCAGCTGCGGGAAGTGGCCACCGGTGCCGAGCAGCAGCGCATTGGCATCGTGCAGATCGGGCAGTCCATCCAGGAGCTGGACCAGATGACCCAGCACAACGCCGCCCTGGTCGAAGAAACGGCGGGCGCCGCCAGCTCCATGAACACGCAGGCCATGGCCCTGGCCAACGAGGTGGCACGCTTCAAGCTGCCCCGTCAGGGCTGACGGCTCAGGTCGTTGCTTCAGCCCTCACACTGCCGCCTTGGCACGGTGGGCCACATGGCCGCCAACCAGGGCGGCTGAGCCCACGCTCAGCAGCAGGGTCAGCGCCGCACCGTGGAACATGGCGGCCACCCAGCCCTGGTCCATCATCCAGCCAAACACCGGCGCCGCCAGCGAAAAGCCCAGGTCCAAGCCTGAATACACCGTGCCATAAACCCGGCCTGTAGCGCCCGGGGGCGCAGCGCGCTTGATCAGCATGTCGCGGGACGGCCCAGCAATGCCCGAGCCTAGGCCAGCCAGCGCCACGCAGGCCAGTGCCACCATGCCGGGCAGCAACTGGGTGCCCACCAGCACCAGCAGCAGGGCGCCGCCGCTCAGGCACAGAGCGATGGTTTTTTCCAGCCGGGCGACATGGGCCACGAGGAAACCACCCATCGCCATGCCCACCGCGCTGCACAGCATGTAGCCGCTGACCACCAGCGAGGTCCAGGCGATCGGCAATCCGTACAAGGTTTGCAGCGCCGGGCTGGCAAAGCTCTGGATGGCACTGAGCGCGCAGGTACTGAAGAAAAAGAAGGAAAAGCACAGCCACACCGAGGGCAGTCGTAAAAAGGCCATGGGGTGCTCGGCCTGCAGGGACGCAGGCTGCGCCGCACTGGCCGCACCAGGAGCTGGCGCGGGCGCCCAGCTGCCCTGGCGGTCGTCCAGCGCCTCCCGCTGCCAGACCATGATGGCCAGCACCAGCGCCGCCAGCACTGCCCCGCACAGGCAGGCCATGCGCCAGGAACCTGTGCCGGCGGCCAGCCCGGCCATGAACACCGGCGCCACGCCCCAGCCCACGTTGCCCGAGATACCGTGCACCGAGAACCCATGCCCCAGCCGCTGCGGGGACACCCGCTTGTTCAAGATCGTGAAGTCCACCGGGTGAAAGGGCGCATTGCCCAGCCCCGCCAGCGCCGAGGCCAGCACCAGTCCCGCATAGCCCTGGGCGGACGCCGCCGCCAGCCCTGCTGCCGTAAAGCAGCCCAGCGCCGCGAACAGCACCGGCCGGGCGCCGACCCGGTCCACCAGAAAGCCCGACAGCATTTGCCCCACGCCCGAAATCACGAAGAACACCGACACCAGCAGGCCCAGTTCCGAATAGCTGAAGCCAAAGTCGCGGATCAGGAACGGGAACAGCGGGGGCAGCAGCATGTGAAAGAAATGCGAGCTGCCATGGGCCAGACCGACCAGGCCAATGGTGCGCCAGTCACTGCGCAGGTCCTGGCGCACAGCAGGGGCGCCATCTGCGCCGGAGGTCAAAGGGTTCATGCAGCGATCTTAGGCGTGCCCAGGATTTAGGATGCAGGGCTCGAAAGAAGGGTACCTATGCTAGAAAACCTGACCGGCATCTCTCTGCACCCCAGCATCGTCTTTCTGGGCGGGCTGGTGATCGTGATTTTGGGTGCGGACTGGCTGCTACGAGCCGCCTCGCGGCTGGCGGTCATGCTCAAGGTCAGCCCCATCCTGATCGGGCTGACAGTGGTCACGATCGGCACCACCACCCCAGAAATGGCGGTGAGCCTCACCGCCGCGCACGAGGGCAAAGCCAACCTGGCGCTGGGCAACATTGCAGGGACCAACCTGTTCAACATCCTCATGATCCTGGGGCTGAGTGCGCTGATTCGACCGCTGCCCACGCAGGCGCACGGCGTCAAGATGGATGTGCCCGCCATGATCGGAGCGGCACTGGCCTTGCTGCTGATGGCCCTGGACGGCCAACTCAGCCGCACCGAAGGCGCCCTGCTGCTGGTGGGCGCCGTGCTCTATACCCTGCTGCTGGTCCAAGTCAGCCGCCAAGAATCGGCCGCGATGCGCAAGGAATTTGCCCAGGAATTCGGCGCGGACGCCCTGCAGGTCCGCTCCAGGCCCTTTGAAGGGGCTTGGAACCTGGGCCTGTTGCTGGTCGGCCTTGCAATGACCGTCCTGGGTGCAAAACTGCTGGTGGCTGGCGCCGTGAGCATGGCCAAAGCCTATGGCGTGTCCGATACCTTCATTGGCTTGACCATCGTGGCGATGGGCACCTCGGCGCCCGAGCTGGTGACCGCCATGGTTGCCACCTGGCGCAACGAGCGGGATGTGACGGTGGGCAACCTAGTCGGTAGCTGCATCTACAACATCCTGGTCATCATGGGACTGAGCATGCTGACCTCTCCCAGCACGGTGGTGATCAGCAAGGAACTGTTGTGGTTTGACCTGCCCCTGGGGCTGCTCGTGGCCCTGGCGTGCTATCCCGTGTTCAAAAGCGGAACGATCTCGCGCGGCGAAGGCCTGGCCTTTGTGCTGGTTTACCTGGTTTATCTGGGTAGCCTGCTGTGGCTGCGGACCTGAGCGGGACCATAAGCCAGGCAACAAAAAGCCCGGGGCCTTTCGACCCCGGGCGATGTGCAGTGCAGTCCTGCGCGCTAGCGATCAGATCTCGCCGCGCATTTGCGAGAGCTGGCCAGAACGTTGGGCGGCCTGCAGTTCGGCCTGAACTTGTGCACGGCTCAGGCCACCTTGGCTAGCCACCACCGGGGCGGAGAACGAAGCCTCGCCCGACACGATCTGGCCAGCACGCTGGGCGGCCTGGAGTTCAGCCTGTACCTGGGCGCGGCTCACGCTGGATGGGCTGGCCACCACGGCGTCTGGTTGAGCTTCGCCAGAAACGATCTGGCCTGCAGCCTTGGCGGCGTGGAATTCGGCTTCGACCTGGGCGCGGGTCTTGGGAGCATCGGCCAGCACGGGGCCGGAAGCGATGGCGGCAACAGCGAGGGCGATGGCGGAAGCGATGGAGCGGTTCATGGTGAGGACTTTCTATTCAAGGTTCAACAAGGGTCGATGCCACTGACGAAAGGGCCAAAACATCGATGGGTTGAACTTTAGACGTTCCGGTCACCAAGATAAATAGCCAATCAATTCATAATTCATTTCAAATTTAGAAATAACAATCCTGGGAAACCCTGATCTCAGGCGCCACGATGGCGAGCCCTTTGCGGGGGCTTCGGGCACCGCCGGCCGCTACGATGGGTGCCTCGTCATCCGCATCGCTCCATGCCCCTGTACCGTCCCATGACCTCCGATCTGCATTCCTACGACCCGCGCCAAGGCCACGGCCTGCCGCACGACCCGTTCAACGCCATCGTCGGCCCCCGGCCGATTGGCTGGATCTCCACGCAAAGCGCTGATGGCGTGCGCAATCTGGCGCCCTACAGCTTTTTCAACGCCTTCAACTACGTGCCGCCCATCGTCGGCTTTGCCAGCCTGGGCACCAAAGACACGCTGCGCAACATCGAAGCCACGGGTGTCTTCGTCTGGAACCTGGTCACCTACCCCTTGGCCGAGGCCATGAACCAGACCTGTGCCCCCGTTGCGCCCGAGGTGGACGAATTTGCGCTGGCCGGCGTCACGCCCCTGCCCGGCGTCAAGGTGCAGGCTCCCCGCGTGGCCGAAAGCCCCGTCACCTTCGAGTGCCGCCACACCCAGACCGTGCAGCTGCGCGACGCCGACGGCAAAGACATCGATACCTACATGGTATTTGGGGAGGTGGTGATGGTGCACATCGCCCGCCACCTGCTCAAGGACGGCCGCTTCGACACCGCGCATGCCGACGTGGTGGTGCGCGCTGGCGGCCCGGCGGACTACTTCCGCATCACGCCGGAGCAACTGTTCAAGCTGTACCGGCCGCGCTGACGGCGACGTTGACGCTGACGGGCTCAGGCCACCGGCGGCTCGATGACCTCGGCGGCGCTGCGGAAGGCTTCCAGCGCCGCTGGAAAGCCGCAATACACGGTCGCATGCAGCAGCAGCTCCTGGATTTCCTCGGCCGTGGCGCCGTTGTTCAGCGCGCCGCGCACATGGCCCTTGAGCTCGTGCTGGCGGCCCAGCGCGACCAGCATCGCCACGGTGACGAGGCTGCGGGTCTTGGGGTCCAGGCCGTCCCGCTGCCAGACGGTGCCCCAGGCGTTGCGGGTGACAAATTCCTGTAATGGCGCGGTGAAGGGCGTGGCGCTGGCAAAGGCCTTGGCGACAAAGTCCTCGCCCATCACCTGCTTGCGCATGGCCAGCCCTTGGTCGAATTGCGTATCGGACATCTGCGGTCTCCTCTCAAAAGACAAAAGCCGCAAGCATAGGACTGGGCGTGGGCGGGTTCAGCGGGCTGGCACCAGGCGCTCCTTTACATCCAGCCCCACCTTGCGGTTGACGAAACGGGTCGCGGCCACCTTGGCCAGGTCGATCTCGCCCGCGCGGTACAGGCCGGCCTGGACCATCTGGCCGTAGAAGTCGCGGATGCGCTCGGGGTTCATCGCGCCAATGCCCAGGGTGCGTGCCTCGCCGGAATCGACGATGCCCTGGCTTTTCAGCAGCGCGACCGAAGCCTCGATCTCGTCCTCGCCCATTTCGGGGTTGTCTTTGCGCAGCAGCGCATTGGCGGCGCGGCGGTCGCCGTAAAGGTAGTTCACCCAGCCCAGGATGGACGCATCGACAAAGCGCTGCACCAGCTCGGGGTTCTTCTCGACCATCTCGCTGCGGGCCTCGATCAGCGTGGAATAGGTCGAATAACCCTGGTCGGCCAGCAGGTGGACCACCGGGGCAAAACCGCCCTGCTTTTGCACATAGAGGGGCTCGGCCACCGCGTAGCCCTGCTGCACCGCCTTGGGCTGGGCCAGGAAGGGGCCCAGGTTGTAGTTGTAGGGCTTGAGCTGCGCATCCCGAAAGCCATGCCGCGCCTTGAGCCAGGGCCACCAGGAGTACTGCGCATCCTTGGCGATCAGCACCACGGGCGCGTTTTTCAGGGCCTCGAACCGCTCATGCCCCTGGCCGGGGTGGGCCAAGAGCGCCTGCGGGTCTTTCTGGAACATGGCCGCCACGGCGACGACGGGAATGCCCTGCTTGACGTTGTCGAAGCTGTGCAGCAGGTTGCCCGCCATCAAAAAGTCCACCTTTCCCGCTGGCAGCAGCGGACGGTTGTTGACCTGCGGCCCGCCCTGGCGGATGGTGACCTCCAGCCCGTGGCGGGCATAGGTGCCGTCGGCCAGCGCCTGGTAAAAGCCCCCATGCGCAGCCTGGGCCTTCCAGTTGGTCGCAAACACCACCTTGTCGGCCGCCTGGGCCGCCGGCAGGACGAGGGCAGCGCCGGCCAGGGCCAGCAGCGCCAGGGGAGAACGGAAGGACAGGGAGAACAGGCGGGGCAGGGGCATGGCAGCGCTCCTTGAAAGCGGTTTCAGAAGGACGACGTACGGTCGGCACGGCGGGCCTGGCGCAGCAGCCCACGCGACAGCGCCGCCAGGCCGGCATGGACCACCAGGCCCGTCAGCACCAGCAGCAGCAGCGCGGCAAACATTTTGGGGGTGTCGGTGCGAAAACTCGCCTCCAGGATGCGCGCAGCCAAGCCGGTATCGTGGCCAGCGGCACCCGCCACCATCTCGGCGGTCACGCTGGCAATCAGGCTCAGGCCGCCGCAAATGCGCAGGCCCGACAAGAAGTGCGGCAACGCCGTGGGCAGCAGCAACCAGCGCAGGCATTGCCAGCGCGTGGCGCCGTAGAGCGTGAACAGCGCCTGCAACTGCGGATCGGCCGCCGCCAGCCCAGCGCGGGTGTTGGCCAACATCGGAAAGAACGCCACGATCCACGCGCACAGCAGCAGCGCGGTGGTGGTGTCGTCCACATAGATCAGGATGAGCGGCGCCACCGCCACCAGCGGCGTGACCTGCAGCACCACGGCAAACGGCCACAGCGCGCGCTCCACCGTGCGCGACAGCGCAAAGGCCACCGCCAGCAGGGCCCCGCCCGCCGTGGCCAGCAGCAGCGCCAGCACCGTGACGCGCACCGTGTTCCACCAGGCGCCGGCCAGGTCGGGCCCCTGCGTCCACAGCGTGGCCAGCACCCGGCTGGGCGCGGGCAGGGTGTAGTGCGGGATCTGCGCCCAGCGCACCAGCAGCTCCCAGCCCAGCAGGGCCAGCAGCAGGGAGATCAGGGGCAAGGCGCGGTCCAGGGACTTCATCGCACACCCTCCGGCAGGGCCGCCGTGGCCGCGTGCAAGGCCTGCGAGACGCGCACGCACTGCGCGGCGTAGTCGGCGCTGTGGCGAAAGGCCAGGCCCCGCCCGGGCGGACCGTCAATGGCCAGCGCCGCCACCAAGCGCCCTGGGCGCGGGCCCATCACCAGCACGCGCTCGCTCAGCGCCACAGCCTCGAAGACGTTGTGGGTGACGAACAGCACTGTCAGCCCCTGCTGCTGCCACAACGCACGCAACTGGTCGCCCAGGGCCTGGCGGGTCAAGTCGTCGAGCGCGGCAAAGGGCTCGTCCAGCAACAGCACCGAGGGCTGCGTGACCAGCGCCCGCGCCAGTGACACCCGCATCTGCATGCCGCCCGACAGCTCATCGGGATACGCACCGGCAAAACCCGCCAGCCCGACCTGGTCCAGCACCGCGTCGATGGCCGCCTGTGTCGCTCGGTCGGTGCCAGCACCCCGCAGGCGCAGCGGCAGCCGGACGTTGTCGGCCACCGTGGCCCAGGGCAAGAGGGTGGGCGCCTGAAAGACAAAGCCCACGCCCCCGTCGCCCGGGCGCCGCACCTGGCCGGCCGTGGCTTGCTCCAGCCCGGCCACCAGCCGCAGCACCGAACTCTTGCCGCAACCCGAGGGCCCCAGCAGGGTGACGAAATCCCCCGCCGGCACGTCCAGCGACACCCCGGCCAGGGCCTGGGTGCCGTTGGGATAACGAAGGTGAACACCGTCGAGGCGGAGCAGAGACATGGCGCCCGATTGTGACGCGCCCTCCCCTGCTCTCAACGAGTAGGGCTTACCCCCACCACCCCGCCCGCACCTGCTCGGCGGTCGCCAGGGTCAAGCCCAGCGCACGCACGCCTTCGGCGGCCTGGCGGACCAGGGCGGCGTTGTCGGGGGCGGTGTGGCCGTCGCGCAGGAAAAGGTTGTTCTCGAAACCCACGCGGACATGGCCGCCCAGGGCAGCGGCGGCCATGGCACAGCGGTATTCCTGTGGCCCAAAGGCGCACATGGCCCAGGGGGTGCGTTCGGCTTCGTCGCCAGTCCAGGCGTGCAGAAAGGGCAGCAAATCGCTGGGACTGGAGGTCTGGCCCGCACGGTAGCGGCCCAGCACAAAGAGCACGCTCCAGGCGCCGTCGGGCACCACGCCTTCGGCCCGCAGGCTCAGCCACTCTTGCAGGTCTTCGGTGTCGTAGAGGATGACCTGGGTCATCACCCGGCTGCGCTGCAAGTGCGTGAAAAAGTCGCCCACCAGGCGCTTGTCCCGCACCGGGCGGGTCAGCTCGCGCAGGCCGACCGAGACCGCCTCGGGCTGCACGGCGTGCACCGCGGCGATCTGCGCCGGGGGCTGATAGACGCCCGCCGCCTCGGTGGTGATCTGCACCACCAGGTCCTGCCCCACCGCCGCGCGCACGGTGGCGATGGCGGCGCGGTAGTCCTCGGGCGCCAGGCTGTGGGCGCCGTCGGGCTTGCGCACATGCAGGTGCAGCACGGCGGCGCCGGCATCCAGGCAGGCCTTGGCGGTCTGCGCCAGCGCCTCGGGGGTAATGGGCAGCGCCGGGTGGTCCGAGGGCTGTTTGTAGGCGCCATTGGGCGCCACGGTGAGAATCAGGGCATCGCTCATGGGCAGCAGAGGGTTTGATGGTCAAAAATGGCTTCAGGCCAATGGATACCAGCGGTACTAGCTACTGAATCCATAGCATTTTCCGCATCACTGCGTCACCGCATGGCCTGAATCCGCCCTCAGTCGATCTTGACGCCCGCTTCGCGGATGGCCTTGCCCCACATGGCGTTGTCCTGCTTGAGGAAGGCGGCAAAGTCGGTGGGCGACATGGCCTTCAGTTCGCCGCCGTAGCCGTGCCACTTCTCGGCCATTTGGGGGTTCTGGACGGCCTTTTGCATCGCGGCGCTGAGCTTCTCGACGATGCCCTTGGGCGTGCCGGCGGGCGCCAGGATGCCCTGCCAGGCCGTGGGCGCGTAGTCGGGCAGGCCCATTTCGGCAAAGGTGGGCGTGTCGGGAAAGGCGGGATGGCGCTGCTTGCCGGTAATGGCCAGCAGCTTGAGCTTGCCGCCGCGGAGGTTGGCGGCAGCGGCAGGCAGGCCGTCAAACATCAGGTTCACCTGGCCGGCGATCAGGTCGCCATACACGCTGGTGGTGTTGTAGGGGATGAACTGCAGCGGTGCCTTGGCCGTGGCGGCAAACCATTCGCCCGCCAGGTGCGAGTAGCTGCCAATGCCCTGCACCCCCACGGTGATGGTCTTGGGCTTGGCCTGGGCGGCAGCGATCAGCTCTTTGGCGTTCTTGGCAGATACACCCGGGTTGGCGATCAGGCCGGTGTTGAGCAGGCCCAGCAGGCTGACCGGGGCAAAGTCTTTTTCGCCATTGAAGGGCAGCTTGGCGTTGATGTGCGGCAGCACCGACATGGTGCTGGTGGTGCCCACGACCAGTGTGTAGCCATCGGGAGCGGCCTTGGCGCCGGCATCGGTGCCGATGATGCCGGAGGCGCCGGGGCGGTTGTCCACGATCACGGTCTGGCCCAGTACCTTGCCCAGCTCGGCGGCAATTTCGCGGGCGTTGGCGTCGGGACCGGAGCCAGCGGGGAACGGGGCGATCAGGCGGATGGGCTTGTTCGGGTAATCGGCGGGGGCTGTCTGGGCCTGGACGCCGGCAGCACTCAGCAGGGCCAAGCTGGCAGCGAGTGCGGTGCGGCGGGACAACGAGAAAGGGGAAAAGCGCATGAATGTCTCCGGAGGGTTTGTGAATTTTGAGATTGCCCACTGCAATGGGTCGCCGGATTGTTTGATAAATTAATTTAATTGTCAAATTATGAGAATTAAATAATAATTCCAGCAATCCGGATCGCATTGCCGGCTTTGTTTTTCATGAACCGACAGGAGACGCCACATGACCCAACCCACCCCGACGCTGCGCACCCAGAACGCGCTCACGTTCAGCCACATGGGCTTTTTCGTGCGCGACCAGGCGCGCATGGTCCGCTTCTACCGGGACGTGCTGTGCTTCACGCAGACCGACGAGGGTCAGCTGGGTGCGATGTCGGTGGTGTTCCTCAGCCGCGACCCGGCCGAGCACCACCAGATCGTGCTGATGAGCGGCCGCCCCGAGGAGGCGCATTTCAACGTCATCAACCAGATCTCGCTGCGCGTGCCGGACCTGGCCACGCTGCGCCTGGTGCGCGACCGCGTGGCGGCCGAGCCCGATGTGACAGAGCTGATCTGCGCCACGCACGGCAACGCCATCTCCATCTACTTCCGCGACCCCGAAGGCAACCGGCTGGAAATCTTCCTGGACATGCCCTGGTACTGCGAGCAACCGCTGCGCGAGCCCATCGACATTGACCAAGCCGACGAGGCCGTGATGGCCCAGGCCGAGGCCCTGGCGCGCAGCCGGCCCAAGTTCCAACCCCGCCCGCAATGGCAGGCCGAGATGGCGCGGCGCATGGGCTACACCCAGGAGGGCTGAGCCATGGCAAACCCATCAACGCCCCTGAACGCTCTGTACGACGTGGTCGTCATCGGCGATGGCCCTGCCGGTGCCACGCTGGCAAACCTGCTAGGCCCCACCGGCCTGTCGGTGCTGGTGCTGGACAAGGAAGCGGGCATCTACCCCCTGCCCCGCGCCATCCACTTCGACGGCGAGGTGATGCGCGTCTTTCAAAACGCTGGCCTGCGCGCCGAGGTCGAGGCCATCAGCCGCCCCGGCCTCAAGGGCATGCACTTCGTCAATGCCGAGGGCGAGACCCTGCTGATCCGTGGCGGCACCACCGCCCACGGCCCACACGGCTGCGCCAGCAACTACTACTTCCACCAGCCCGATTTGGAGCAGGTGCTGCGCGACGGCACCGAGCGTTTTGCCAATGTGCAGGTCAAGCTGCGGCACGAAGTCACCCAGGTCACAGACCAGGGCGACCAGGTGGCACTCACCGTGCGCGACCTGAATGCGGGCCAGGACCATGTTGTGCGCGCCCGCTATGTGGTCGGCTGCGACGGCGCGCGCTCCCCCCTGCGCCAGACCATGGGCAGCCCCATGGTGGACCTGGGGCTCAAGCAACCCTGGCTGGTGTTCGATGTGCGCCTCAAAGACGGCGCTCCCGAGCGCCCGGACCACACGGTGCAGTACTGTGACCCGACCCGCCCCATGACCTGGTGCAACGTCACGGGCAACCGCCGCCGCTGGGAAATCATGGTGCTGCCCAGCGACGACCCGGCCGAACTGGTCAAACCCGAAACCCTGTGGCAGCTGGTCGGCCGCTGGATGACGCCCGAGCACGCCGATCTGGAACGCGCGGTGATCTACACCTTCCATTCGCTGATCGCCCAGGGCTGGCGCAAGGGCCGGCTGCTGATTGCCGGCGACGCCGTGCACCAGACCCCGCCCTTCCTGGGCCAGGGCATGTGCGCTGCGGTGCGGGATGTGGCCAACCTGGCCTGGAAGCTGGCCGCCGTGCTGCGCGGTCAGGCGGACGACGCGCTGCTGGACAGCTACGAATCCGAACGCTCGCCGCATGTGCACGCCTTCATCGAGCTGGCCGTGAAGCTGGGCGACGTGATCCAGACCACCGACCCCGAAGCCGCCCGCGCCCGCGACGCCAAATTCCAGGCCGGCCAGCCCGAGATCTTTGAGTACCCCACCCCCGGCCTGGGCCCTGGCCTGGTACGGGGCACCGCACCCGCCGGCCAGTGCTTCCCGCAAGCCACGCTGACCGATGGAACGCGCATGGACGACCGGGTCGGACCCCGCTTTGCCCTCGTCGCCAGCGCTACGCTGCTGGCCCAGGCCAGCGCGGAAGACCAGGCCGGCTGGGCGGCTGCCGATGTGATCGTTCTGGACGCCGATGCCCATCCCGCGCTGCGGGACTGGCTGCAGGCCCAGGGTTGCGCCGGTGTGGTGATCCGCCCCGACCGCTATGTGCTGGGGGTGGCGCACCACGCCACCGAGCTGGCGGCGCTGGTGGCCGCCATACCGGGCGCCAGTACCGTGCAAGCGCCCGTGGCGCTGGCCGCCTGAACGGCCGCCACTTGGACGTACCATCGACGGCCCTCTGCCCTTTGCCCGCCCTGATGTCCGACAAGCCCGAGAAAGCCGACTCCAGCCTGGCCCGCATGCTCAGCGTGCTGGACCTGTTCACCGAGCACCAGCTGCACTGGAGCGCCGAGGCCATTGCCGAAGCGCTGCAGGTCTCGCTGCCCACGGGCTATCGCTACGTGAAGATGCTGACCGCCGCCGGGCTGCTGCAGCGCGCGAGCGACGCGCACTACGCGCTGGGGCCGCGCATCATCGTGATGGACCACTACATCCGCATGAGCGACCCCGTGCTCCAGCACGGCCAGCCCTTCCTGCGCGAACTGGTGGCCCAGACCGGGCTGGACGGCGTGATCTCGGGCCTGTACGGCCACCAGATCCTGGACACCCACAGAGAACTGGGCGCCGTCCCCGCCAGCCTGAGCTATGGCCGGGGCCGGCCCCGCCCGCTGTTTCTGGGCGCCGCGCCCAAGGTCATCCTGGCCTGCTTCGCGCCGGCCGCGCTGCACAAGCTGTTCGATGCCCATCTGGACGAGGTAGCGGCGGCCGGCTTACCGACCGATTGGCCCGCGTTCCGCAAGCATTACAGCGCCATCCGCAAGGCGGGCTTTTATTTTTCGAACGGCGAGCTGGAACCCAACCTGGCTGCACTGGCCGCGCCGCTGGTCAAGACCGATGGCACCGTGCTGGGCGCCATCTCGCTGGTCACCAGCGTGCAGCGCATGGGCGTGATCGACCTGGGCAAGCTCACACCGCTGGTGCAGCGCGCGGCCCACGACATCACAGTCCGGATTCCCTGAAATTTTTTGTTTTCAACCCCAAGCAACCACCAAGGAGAACTTCCATGAAACTCATCAGCTTCCTGAACCAGGGCGTGCCCTCGTATGGCATCGTCCAGGGCGACGACGTGCTCGACCTCACCCCCATCTTCGGCGCCCAGGCCCCTGACCTCAAAACCCTGATCGCCAAGGACCTGCTGGGCGCCGCCGCCGAGGCCGCAAAAAACCATCCCTTCACCCTCAAATTCAGCCAGCTCACCCTGCTGCCCGTCATCCCCAACCCCGGCCAGATCTTCTGCATCGGCCTGAACTACGGCGAGCATGTCCAGGAAACCGGCAACAAGGTCACCGAAAAACCCGTCGTCTTCACGCGCTTTCCCGACTCCCAGGTCGCCCACAACCAGGACATCCTGCGCCCCGCCGAGTCCCACCGCCTGGACTATGAGGCCGAGATCGCCATCGTCATCGGCAAAGGCGGGCGCCGCATCAAGGAGGAAGACGCCTGGGACCACATCGTGGGCTATGCCTGCTACAACGACGGCTCCATCCGCGACTGGCAAGTGGCCACCTCGCAGTGGATTCCCGGCAAGAACTTCTACAAGACTGGCGGCTTTGGCCCCTGGATGGTGACCGCTGACGAAATCAAGCCCGGCCAGGTGATGCGCCTGCAGACCATCCTTAACGGCCAGGTGCTGCAGGACACCACCACCGACAAGATGATCCACAGCATCCCGCGCCAGATCGCCTACATCTCCACCTTCCTGCCGCTGTCGCCCGGCGATGTGATCGTCACCGGCACCCCCGGCGGCGTGGGCAACAAGCGCGAGCCGCAGATCTTCATGAAGCCCGGCGACGTCTGCGAAATCGTGGTGGACGCGATTGGCACCCTGCGCAATACGATTCGGGACGAGTAAGCCAACGAGGGAAACCTCGGCGTGCAACAGCGCCACCCGCTTACGTTTGTGTAAGTGGACTGAGGTAATATCTCCTGAGGTTTTTTATCTGGCCGGCTTGTGGCATTTACCAGCCGGCTTTTCTTTGCCCCATTCAGGAGATATTCATGGCCTCTGCTGCTGCCCTCACCACCATCCAAAAGCTCTACATCGCCTACTACGGCCGCCCCGCCGATGCCGGCGGCCGCGAATACTGGGCGACCCAAATTGACAAACCCGGCGGCTCGGTGGCCAGCATCATCAACAACTTTGCGCAAGCCCCTGAGGCTCTGGCCCTGTACGGCATCGGAACCACTACCGGCGACCGCGTCACCGTGCTCTACCAGAACATCCTGGGCCGTGCGCCCGATCCCCAAGGCCTGGCCTACTACGTTGCACGAGTCGATGGCACCTGGAAGGAACCCGACGGCACCATCCCGCCCCCCCTCAGCCTGGGTAATCTGGCGCTGGCCATTCTGGATGGCGTCCAACCCGGCACCAGCGACGCGCCTCTGGCCGACAACCGCCTGACAGTGGCCAACACCTTCACCGCCCAGGTCAATGACCAGAACTACGGTGGCAATGCGGCCGCCGCCATTGCGCGCACCTTCCTAAAGCAAGTGACGGGCGACACCACTACGGTCACCCAAGCCAATGATCAATTGCCGGCCTACCTGAACACCATGGGGATCGCTACCAAGCAGCCTGCCAAGTTCGCGGGCCTCATCGCCAACGGCCTGCTCACCAACACCGCCATCGTCAAGGCCGATCTGACCGAAGCCAACCTCGACGCGACCCTCCAGAGCCTCACGGGAGGCGGCGACGGTGGTACATCGACGGGCGAAGGGACGCCCGGTGACGACGACCTGCAAGGCGGTCCCGGCAACGACACGCTGAAAGGCTACGCCGGGGATGACACCCTTTACGGGGACGCAGGCAATGACCTTTTGGACGGGGGTGATGGATCAGACACACTGACCATCTCCACCGGCAAGGACACCCTTCTTGGCGGTGCGGGCGACGATGTGTTCCTACTGGAGATTTACACCGAAGCCAACGATTCCAGCTCAGCAGACTCCGTCGTCATCACCGGCGGCCCCGGTGTTGATCGCTTCATCGTGGGCAGCACGTTCCTGGGCACGATCACCATCAGCGACTTTGCCGTTGGTGCAGGCGGCGATGTGATCGACGTCAACGCTCTGCTGGGCTCCTTCGACAGCAGCTATGTGAGCGGCAACCCCTTTAACACGGGTTTCCTGCGCTTCGAGCAAAACGGAGCCAACACCGTGCTGCAACGGGACGCTGATGGCGCTGGCTCCGCAGCCAGCTGGGTCACGGTGTTGACCCTGACCGGTGTCCAGGCCACGGCGGTTAGCCTGACCGACAACGTGTCCTTCCCCGCCTGAGCGCGCCCGCGCATCCGACGCCCGACCGGGCACCCGCCAGGGTTTCCCGGTTTGCGGCACCATCGGCGGCATGCCCGCCACACCTCCTTCTCCCGCCTCTTTGGCACCGGCACTGACCGTCTATTACGACGGCAGCTGCCCGCTGTGCCAGCGCGAAATCGCCCTGTATCGCCGGAATCCCGCCAGCCAGGCCTTCGCCTGGGTGGACGTGAGCCAGCCCGCCGCCCTGGGCGAGGGACTGGACTGCGCGCGGGCCATGGCGCGCTTTCATGTGCGCACGGCCGACGGGCATCTGTTCGACGGCGCGGCAGCGTTCTCGCAACTCTGGCGGCGCCTGCCCGGCTGGCGGCTGCTGGGCTGGGTCTCGGCCGTGCCGCCCATCTCCTGGGCAAGCGAAGGCCTGTACCGCGCCTTCCTCCCCCTGCGACCCCGGCTGCAACGCTGGGTGCAGCGGCGCTGGGGGCCGGCGCCAGGCACGGGCGCTTGACCAAAGTCAAAACGGCCTCCAGGCCAATGGATACCAGCGGTACTAGCTATCAAATCAGGAGTTTTGCGCAAAATTCCGGTTACCTTGGCTTACAAAAAATGTCTGAAACTACCGCAGTTGCGGTATTGACAGGTTCCAAACGGCTTGCATAGCATCGACCGAAAATTCATGCAACCGGCGAGGATCAATCCCGCCGGTTTTTCTTTCGCCGTTTCACCAGGAGCCATACCATGGCCACCTCCTCCGCCCTCACCACCGTCCAAAAGCTCTACATCGCCTACTACGGCCGCGCGGCCGACGCCGCCGGCCAGGTCTTCTGGGCCGACAAGCTCGACGCCGCGGGCGGCTCCCTGGTCGGCATCATTGACGCGTTTGCCACCTCCGCCGAAGCCCTGGCCCTGTACGGCACCGGCACCACCGCCACCCAGCGCATCACCACGCTGTATCAGAACATCCTGGGCCGCAATCCCGACACCCCCGGCCTGAACTACTACGTGGACCAGGTCAACCGCGGCAAGCTGACCCTGGGCAACGCCGCCCTGGCCATCCTGGACGGCGTGCGCAACACCGATGTGCCCTTGGTCACCAACCGCATGGCGGTGGCCAATGCCTTCACCTCGCAAGTGAGCACCGCCGCACAAAGCTACGAAGGCGATGTGGCCGCCGCCATGGCCCGCAGCTTCCTGAAGATGGTGACTGGCGATACCGCCACCCTGACCAGTGCGACCGACCAGCTCGATGCCTACCTGAACACGATTGCTGTGGCCTCCAAGCAGCCCGCCAAGTTCGCTGGCTTTGTCACCAACGGCCTGCTGAACAACACCGCCATCGTCAAGGCCAGCTTGACCGAGGCGAACCTGGACGAAACCCTCAAGGCCCTCACGCCCACCACCGCCCCCACGGTTGGCAAACTGATCGACGGGGGCTACCTGCAAGGCGCCACGGTGTTTGCCGATGCGGATGGCGATGGCACCCTGGACCCGGGAGAAACCTTCACCACCAGCGACGCCCTGGGCAACTTCACCCTGCCCGCAGGGACGGTGGGCAATCTAGTGGCGACCGGGGGCACCAACCTCACCACCAAGTTGCCATTCACCGGTGCCTTGCAGGCCCTCGCCGGGGCCAGCACCATGACCCCCTTGACCTCGTTGGTCCACCACCTGGTGGAAGGCGGCATGGACCTGGCTGCCGCCCAGGCCAAGGTGGCCGAGACCCTGGGCCTGCCCAAAGGCCTGGACTTTTTGGCCTACGACCCCCTGCAAGTTCTCACCAGCACCACCGCCACGGCGCTGGACAAGGAAAACGCGCTGGCCGTACAAAAAGTGGCCACCCAACTGGCCCTGGCCAAGGCCCAGACCGCAGCGGCCATTGCAGGGGCCCTGGACGGGGCGTCAGCTGACACACAGGGCGACACCCTCGCCAGGAGCAGTGCGATGGCCGTGCCGCAGGCCAGTCCCCAGGCACTGCCTTTCGATCCAGTGCTGCGCTTTGTCTTGTCTCACCAATCGGCGGCCCGGTCCATCGCAGAGAGCCTGGCGCAGACACCTACGGGGCAAATCTGGAACTTTGGGCAAACGCCCTTGCTACAAGGCTTTGTGCAAGGCGCATTTCTGGGGATGGGCGGCGGAACGCAGCTCGATCGCAGCCTGGGTGAGCTCTTGAACCTGATGAGCGCCACCATGCAGCTTCTGGCCAACGTAGCCACCAACAACCCGGATACCCTGGTCCCGCTGGTCCGACTCTTGCAGATCAAGATGGCTGTGCTTGGGGGCATGGTTCCCGCCATCCAGCAGGGGGTGCAGACGGGCGACTTGCAGCCAGTGTTCAACAACTACACCGGCAACGCCTTTGAGCAGCGCCTGAACGACACCACGCCAGGGCCGATTGGGGCCAATACGCCGCCCCCCGCGCCGGCGCCTGCTCCGGCGCCCGCACCAACACCAGCGCCGCAACCTGATCCAGCCCCGATCCCCAGCGACACCACTGCACCGACAGCGACCCTCTCCAGCAGCAAAACCTCCCTCAAGGCTGGAGAAACTGCGACGCTGACCATCACCTTCAGCGAAGCCGTCAAGGGGTTTACCAAAGACGACCTGACGGTGGAATCGGGCACCCTGGGCACGCTCAGCAGTGCCACGACCCACCCCAACGGCACGGTCAGCTACACCATCGGCTACACCCCTGCGGTCAACACCGAAGATGCGGCCATGGCGGTCACGCTGGCCAACACCTACACCGATCTGGCCAACAACGCAGGCACCACAGCCGCTGTGAATATCGCTGTAGACACCCGGCCCGCCACCGCGACCTTGTCTTCCGTCACGGCCAATGGCTTCACGCTGAACGCGAACGAGGCCATCACCGCCAACTTCGGCAATGCCAGTGCTGCGGCCCCCTTGGCAGTGGCCGTGGCAGAACAGGCCTCCAGTGCCTTTGCCATGGCCCTGACGGCGACCGACACCGCAGGCAATGTTTCTGAAGTCACCAGCAACGGCGCCCCCGTGTTTTTGCGGGTGGGCACAAGCAACACGAACGGTGACCCGAGCAACGACACCCAGGCGAACCTGCTTTACGGCTTTGGCGGCGGCGACAGCCTGAGCGGCGGCGCCCAGGCGGACACCCTGTTTGGTGGCGAGGGGAACGACACCCTCATCGGCTACGCAGACACCGACCGCCTGGACGGTGGGGCCGGGGCGGATGTATTCAACATCCACACCGCTGCGGACCACACGGGCGCGGAAACCATCTCGGGCGGTGACGGCCACGACAAAATCCGCTTCCTCTCCACCGCAGGAGCTACCCTGGTGCTGGGCGCCAACGTCGATGTCGAAGAAGCGCGCATCAGCAATACGGTCGACTTTGGCGGAGGCACCACGGCAGAGGGCATCGATGCCACCAGTGCCCAGGGGACCATCGCCCTGTACGGCAACAACGGCAACAACCGTCTGACCGGCAACAGCCAGGCCAACGTGATCCAGGGCAATGGGGGGGGCGGACACCCTCACCGGGGGCGCCGGCGCCGACACCCTCGCGCTGGGGGCGCCAGACGCCGCCGCTGACACGGTGGCCTATACAGCTTCCGGCGAAACCGACAACCGCTCGTCGGGCTTCTTTGTTGACAGCGGCTCGACCAGCGCCATGGACGTCATCACCCAGGCCCAGCCGGGCGACAAGCTGAAGGTTTGGGATGGCTTCCTTGCTGGCGAAACAACGGTGACAACCACCTACTTGACCGACGCCACCACCAACAAGGTGGCCATCGTGCAGGGCGCACTGGACGGCAACGGCAATTTCATGGCGGGCACCGGCGGCAGCAACGACGACTACATCGTGCAATGGGCCGACGGCACCCAGGTGCACAGCGTGGTGCTGAAAGACTACGGCACCATCGCGCCCACGCTGACCGTGGATGCGGCAGCGGATACCTTGACGCTGGCTTTGGACACCACGGCACCCACGGTCACCAGCGTAACGGTCCCGGCAAACAAGACCTACAAGCTGGGCGACACACTGAGCTTCACGGTCAACACCAGCGAAAACGTCACCGTTACCGGCACGCCGCAACTGGCGCTGACCCTTGGCAGCACGACGGTGCAGGCCAACTACGCCAGCGGCTCGGGCACAAGTGCGCTAGTGTTCAGCTACACGGTCGCCGATGCGGATCTGGACACCGACGGCATTGCGGTCGACACGTTGGCGCTGAACGGCGGAACGCTCAGAGACGAAGCGGGCAATGCCATGACGCTGACGCTCAACAGCGTGGTCGCGACCACCGGGGTCAAGGTCGATGGCGTGATTGCGACCGTCACCACCACCAGCGCCGCTTACACAGAGGCCAGCGACACCCTGACCCTCACCGGCGCCAATTTCGACACCCTGCTGGAGTCTGGCGAAGACGCCACCACCGACATCAAGGCTCGTCTGGACTGGAGCAAACTGGTGTGGGACATCAATGGCGACGACGCCACCACGGCCAACGTCAGCTTTGCGGAAAGCGACATCAGCTCCGCCAAGGTCAGCAGCGCCACCACCCTGACGGTGGTGCTGACCGCCACCAAGGGCACCGCGCTGGAAGGCACCACCGGTTACGGCGTCACGGGCAACGCCGACACACTGGACATTGCAGCGGGCTTTGCCAAGGACGCCGCGGGCAATGCGGCGACCACCGATGCCCTGGCCAATGGTGCGCTGGCCATCACTGTGCCCGATACCACGGCGCCCAGCGCCAGGCTGGCATCTATGGTGCAGTTGGAGGCCATCGACAAGACCAATGGAGACGACCTTAAACCTCAAATCACTGCCGTGGGCAGCGGCGGGGACTTTGTCGTGACCTGGCAGGGCGAGCACAGCGACA
>CAZQXQ010000021.1:0-22252 GCA_964597235.1 uncultured Burkholderiaceae bacterium
TGTGCGACCAGACCACCAACACCACTGGCCAGATCGAGAGCAAGAAGGTCAAGGCTTTCGCGGTCACCACGCCCAAGCGCCTGACGACGCCGGCCCTGAAAGACTTGCCCACCATGGCAGAGTCGGGCGTGAAGAACTTTGAAGTCACGATCTGGCATGGCCTGTACGCCCCCAAGGGCACACCCGCCGAGGTGGTCAAGAAGATCAACGACGCCCTCAAAGTCGCGCTGAAAGACCCTGAATTCATCAAGAAACAGGAAGGCCTGGGCGCCATCGTGGTGAACGACAAACGCGTCGAGCCCGCCGAGCACAAGAAGTTCGTGCAGGCCGAAACCGACAAATGGGGCGCCCTGATTAAGGCCGCTGGCCAGTACGCCGACTGATCACCGTCCACACCTTCCAAGCCGCCGTCGCCCTTGCGGGCCCGGCGGCTTTTTCATGGGCGTTTGAGCGCAGGGCCTGCCCTCAGGCGACGGCGTCGTCCATCTCGTTGCCGGTTTCGCCCGCCTGCCCCTGGGCGGCATCCACTTTTTCCATGTTCTCCAGCAGCTTGAGCAGGTAATGGACGGTGTGCAGCATGTCGTTCGACGAAAACCCATCCAACACCTGATCGTAGTAGGCGCTGATCTTGGGCAGCGCATCGACCGACCAGGCTTTCCAGCCCGCCTCGGTCATTTGCACCCGGCGTGAGCGACGGTCACGCCCGTCGGGGACGAGACAGACATGGCCGTCGCGCTCCATCCGGCCGATCAGGCCCGACAGGTTCTGGCGGCTGACCATCAAATACCGCGCCAGGTCCCCCATCGCCATGCCATCCGACACCTCAGGACGCGACAAGGCGCCCAGGACCGCCCATTGCTGGGTGGTCAGCCCATCCCCCTCCAGTGCCCGGCTCCCTGTTTTATGCAACATGTTTGCGCATTGATACAAGCGAAAGAAAATCCGATTGGACAGGTTTGCCCGAAATCCATCGGTTTGATTACTAGGGAAATCCATGAGAAAAGCCCAAAAAAACAGCTTGTAAAGAATTGGGGGTCAGCCTAACATTGGTCAACATGTTTACCTATATGGCCAAACCCCTAGTGAGGAGATGGCCAGCTTATCAACCCCTTCTCAGACCACGGAGTTCCCCATGCAAAGATTTCAAGGCAAGACCGTCATCGTCACCGGCGGTGCGGGTGGCATCGGCGGTGCAACCTGCCGCCGTTTCGCGTCGGAAGGCGCCAAGGTCGCCGTGTTCGACATGAACCTGGAAGCCGCACAAAAAGTTGCCGCCGCGATCAAGGCCGCTGGTGGCCAGGCCGCTGCTTTCCAGTGCGACATCACCAGCCGCGAGCAGGTGGACGCGGCCGTGGCCGGTACCGAAGCCCAGCTGGGCCCTGTGGATGTGCTGGTCAACAACGCTGGCTGGGACGTGTTCAAGCCCTTCGTCAAGACCAACCCCGCCGAATGGGCCAAGCTGATCGACATCAACCTGACCGGCGCCCTGCACATGCTGCACGCTGTGCTGCCCGGCATGGCCGAGCGCAAGTCGGGCCACATCGTCAACGTGGCGTCCGACGCGGCCCGTGGCGGTTCCTCCGGCGAGGCCGTCTATTCCGCCTGCAAGGGCGGCCTGGTGGCCCTGTCCAAGACCCTGGCGCGTGAACACGCCCGCCACGGCATCAATGTGAACGTGGTCTGCCCCGGCCCCACCGACACCGCCCTGCTGGCCGGCGTCGCCGAAGGTGCCCGCGACCCCGCCAAGCTGATCGAAGCCTTCAAGAGCGCCATCCCCATGGGCCGCCTGGGCCAGCCGGACGATCTGGCCAGCGCAATTGCCTTCTTTGGCAGCGACGACGCCGCCTTCATCACCGGCCAGGTCATCAGCGTGTCTGGCGGCCTGACCATGCATGGCTAATCCCAGCGACAGCACCCACCCCCATTTTTAGGAGCAAGACATGCAATTCGAAGACATCCTGTACGAAGTTCGCAACGGCGTGGCGTGGATCACGATCAACCGCCCGGACAAGATGAACGCCTTCCGTGGTACCACCTGTGACGAAATCATCAAGGCACTGAACAAGGCCGGTTATGACCGCAACGTGGGCTGCATCGTGCTGGCCGGCGCTGGCGACCGTGCCTTCTGTACCGGCGGCGACCAGTCTGCCCATGACGGCAACTACGACGGCCGCGGCACCATCGGCCTGCCGATGGAAGAGCTGCACACCGCCATCCGCGACGTGCCCAAGCCCGTGATCGCCCGCGTGCAGGGCTTCGCCATCGGCGGTGGCAACGTGCTGTGCACGATCTGTGACCTGACCATCTGCTCCGACAAGGCCATCTTCGGCCAGGTCGGCCCCAAGATGGGCTCCGTGGACCCCGGCTACGGCACCGCCTTCCTGGCCCGCGTGGTCGGCGAGAAGAAGGCCCGCGAAATCTGGTACCTGAACAAGCGCTACTCCGGCCAAGAAGCCGTGGACATGGGTCTGGCCAACATTTGCGTGCCGCACGACCAGCTCGACGCCACCGTGCAAGAGTGGGCCAAGACCATTTGCGAGCGCAGCCCCACCGCCATCGCGATTGCCAAGCGCAGCTTCAACATGGATACGGCCCACCAGTCTGGTATTGCCGGCATGGGCATGTACGCGCTCAAGCTGTACTACGACACCGAGGAATCGCGCGAAGGCGTGAACGCGCTCAAGGAAAAGCGCAAGCCCGACTTCCGCAAGTACGCCAAGTAAGACCGCTGGAGAGAAGGACCAATGAACCCGAATCCCTATATCGACGAAGACCTGCAGGCGCTGGCTGACTCAGCACGCCGCTTCGCCACAGAGCGCGTGGCCCCAGGCTTTCTGGAACGTGACAAGACCCGCGACCTGAACCGCACCTTGCTGCGCGAGATGGGCGAGTTGGGCTTCATCTGCCCCGAACTGCCTGAAGAATTTGGGGGGCTGGGCATGAGCTGTGTCGCTGCCGGCGTGATCCACGAGGAAATCGCCCGCGCCGACCTGAGCTTTTCTTACCTGAACCTGCTGGCCTCGCTCAACGGCCACATCCTGTCCAAGTACGGCAACCCCGAAGTGGTGGGCCCCTGGCTGAAAAAGCTGGTCGCGGGTGAAGCCATCTGCTGCATTGCGCTGACCGAACCCCGAGGCGGCTCCGACGCGGCCAACCTGCGCCTGCGCATCGAGCGCGACGGTGACCACTATGTGATCAACGGCGAAAAAACCTCGATCTCCGCCGCCGACCAGGCCGACATCGCCGTGGTCTTTGGCCGCACCGGCACACCCGAATCCAAGGCCCATGGCGTGACCGCGCTGATGGTGCCCATGGACACCCCCGGCGTCACCACCAACCGCTTCGAGTGCCATGGCCAGCGCGCCATTGGCCGCGGCTCCATCTTCTTCGAGAACGTGCGTGTGCCCGTCACCCACCGCCTGGGCGAAGAAAACAAAGGCTTCGTGCAGGTGATGCACGGCTTTGACTTCTCGCGCTCGCTGATTGGCCTGCAGGTGCTGGCCGTGGCCCGCGTAGCGCTGGAAGAGACATGGGAATACATCACCCAGCGCGAGGCCTTTGGCCAGCCGCTGTCGGCCTTCCAGGGGGTGACCCACCCTCTGGCGCAGTACGACACCGAAGTCGAAGGCGCCCGCCTGCTGTGCCTGCAAGGCCTGTGGCTGAAGGACAAGGGCCTGCCCCACACCGCCGAGGCCGGCATGGCCAAGTGGTGGGGCCCCAAGCTGGCCTACGACGTGATCCACCAGTGCCTGCTGTGCTACGGCCATGGCGGTTACGACCGGGGTCTGATGGAACAGCGCCTGCGCGATGTGCTGGGCTTCCAGATTGGCGACGGCACGGCCCAGATCATGAAAACCATCATCGCCCGCACCCGGGCGGGCCGCCAGTTCGTTCCGGCCTGAAGCCAGGCCCCCCGCCCAGCCACGGCCTTCCTGATCGCTCTCGTCAGAACGGGCGACAGGAAGGCTTCCGACCCTATCCACCTTATAAAAAAGAAGGAGACAAGCATGGATTTCGACGCCGTTTTGCTGCCCGGCCGCCGCGCCCGGATGATTGCGCAAGGTTTTTGGCACGACCGCACCATCAACGATGCCTTGGACGCCTGCGTGGCGCAGTGCCCCGACAAGGTCGCCCTCACGGCCGTGCGCGTGGAAGCCGGCGATGTGCGCCGCTTCACCTACCGCGAGATGGCCCGCATGGCCGACCGCATTGCCGTGGGGCTGTCCAAGCTGGGCGTGGGCAAGAACGACATCGTCGCCTGCCAGATGCCCAACTGGTGGCAATTCACCCTGACCTACCTGGCCTGCTCGCGCATCGGCGCAGTGATGAACCCGCTGATGCACATCTTCCGCGAGCACGAGCTGTCGTTCATGCTCAAACACGGCGAAGCCAAGGTGCTGATTGCGCCCAAGGTCTTCCGCCACTTCGATTTCGAGCAAATGGGCAAGGGCCTGCAAGCCAGCCTGCCCCACCTCAAGCAGGTGGTGGTCATCGACGGCGAGGGGCCCGACAGCTTTGAGGCCCTGCTCAGCGGCCCCACCTGGGAAGACGACCCCGAGGCCGCTGCCATCCTGAGCCGCCACCGCCCCGGACCGGACGATGTGACCCAGATCATGTACACCTCGGGCACCACCGGCGAGCCCAAGGGCGTACAGCATTCGGCCAACACCGTGATCGCCAACATCCTGCCCTACGCCGAGCGCATGCGCCTGGGCGCCGACGACGTGATCCTGATGGCCTCGCCGATGGCGCACCAGACTGGCTTCATGTATGGCCTGATGATGCCCATCCTGCTGCAATGCCATGCGGTATTGCAGGACATCTGGGAGCCCAAAAAAGCCATTGAACTGATCAATGCGCACCAGGTGAACTTCACGATGGCGTCCACGCCCTTCCTGACCGACCTGGCACGCATGGTCACCGAGCAAAACACCCCCGTCCCCAGCCTGCGCACCTTCCTGTGCGCGGGTGCGCCCATCCCTGGCCCGCTGGTCGAGCAGGCACGCGCGGCACTGGGCGCCAAGATCGTGTCGGCCTGGGGCATGACCGAAAACGGCGCCGTGACTACCACGCTGCTGGACGATGACGACGAGCGCCCCATCAACACCGATGGTGTTCCCCTGCCCGGCGTGGAAATCAAGGTGGTGGACCCCGAAGGCAAGACCCTGCCCCCCGGCCAGATCGGCGAACTGCTGCTGCGCGCCTGCTCCAACTTCGGCGGCTACCTCAAGCGCCCGCACCTCAATGGCACCGATGCCGACGACTGGTTCGACACCGGCGACCTGGCCCGCATCGACGAGCGCGGCTACCTGCGCATCACCGGCCGCAGCAAGGACGTGATCATTCGCGGCGGCGAGAACATTCCGGTGGTGGAGATCGAAACCCTGCTCTACCGCCACCCCGCCGTGGCCCAGGTGGCCGTCGTGGCCTACCCGGACGAGCGCCTGGGCGAGCGCGCCTGCGCCGTGGTGGTGCCCAAGCCCGGCCAGACCATCGACCTGCCTGGCATCGTCGAATACATGAAGGCCCAGAAGGTGGCCATCCAGTACATCCCGGAAAAACTGATCGTGCGCGAGGCCATGCCATCGACACCGTCCGGGAAGATCCAGAAGTTCAAGTTGCGCGAAATGCTGCGCAAC
Source organism: uncultured Burkholderiaceae bacterium (assembly GCA_964597235.1). Taxonomy (GTDB): domain Bacteria; phylum Pseudomonadota; class Gammaproteobacteria; order Burkholderiales; family Burkholderiaceae_C; genus CAYZPX01. The sequence goes on from CAZQXQ010000021.1 coordinate 5,640, forward strand.
GGCACGCTCTGAGCGTTCACCCTTTTGACAAACCACAACACCAGGAGACAACCATGACCTCTTCCTTCCGCCGCCGCCTGCTCGGCTCCGCCCTCGCCCTGTGCGGCCTGGCCGCCGCGACGCTGCAACCTGTGCAAGCCCAATCGGCCTGGCCTTCGGGCAAGACCGTCAGAGTGGTCGTCGGCTTCGCACCGGGCGGCACCACCGACGTGGTGGCCCGCGTGGTCGCGCAGCAACTGACCGAATCGCTGGGCCAGACCGTGATCGTGGACAACAAGCCCGGCGCCAGCGGCAACATTGCGGCCTCTGAAGTCGTGCGGGCCACCCCCGATGGCTACACCTTCCTGATCGCGCCCACCTCGGTGGAAACCGCCAACCCCTCGCTGTTCAAGCAAACGCTGCTGCCCTCGCGTGACCTGACCCCGGTGACCGCCGTGGGCCGCACGCAGATGTACCTGGTCGCCAAGCCCCAAATTGGCGCCAAGGATGTGAAGGAGCTGGTGGCCATGGCCAAGTCCAATCCAGGCAAGATGTCCTACGCCTCGGCCGGCCCGGGCACCCCGCCCCACCTGGCCTGCGAGCTGTTCAAGATCAACACCGACACCTACATCACCCACATCCCCTACCGTGGTGCAGCCCCTGCGCTGCAGGACGTGATGGCGGGTCAGGCTGACTTTGTCTGCGACCCCGGCATTGCCTTCCCGCACATCAAGGCGGGCAAGGTCAAGCTGCTGGGCGTGGTCAGCAACAAGCGCTCGCCCTTCTTCCCCGAGGTGCCCACCGTGGCGGAGCAAGGCTTCAAGGGCGACATGATGGACATCTGGTTCGGCATGTGGGCCCCCAACGGCACCCCGCCCGAGATCCTTGCCCGCGTGAACCGCGAAGTGAACAAGGCCCTGAACCAAGCCAGCGTCAAGAGCCGCTTTGGCGACCTGGGCGCCGAACCCACGCCGATGGAAACCGCCGAGTTCAAGACCCTGCTGGTCAACGAAGCCAAGCTGCTTTCCAAGCTGATTAAGGACCAGAAGATCGCAGCCGACTGAGGTCCCTATGCAAGCCGTCACCCTCACCGGCCACGGTGGCAACGAAGTCGTCGAACTGCGCGAAGCCTCACGGCCCGTGCGCGCCCCTGGCGAGGTGCTGGTGCGCATGCACGCCGCCACGCTCAACCAGGTGGACCTGTACATGCGCAACAGCGGTGCGGGCATCACCCACCAGCTGCCACAGATCATGGGCCTGGACGGCGCCGGCGTGGTGGAGGAAGTGGGCCCCGAAGAGCGCCTGCTGCGCGTGGGCCAGCGCGTGGTGGTCCACCCCGGCCTGGGCTGCGGCCGCTGCGAGTTCTGCCAGCGCGGCGACCATGTGCTGTGCACCAAGATGCAGTTGCTGGGCGAGCACCGCGACGGCACCTTCGCGCCCTGGATCAGCGTGCCAGCGCAAAACGTCTTTCCGGCGCCGCAGGGGCTCAGCGACGCCCAGGCCGCCGCGCTGGGCGTGAACCACCTCACCGCCTGGCGCATGCTGTTCACCCAGGCTCAGGTCCAACCCTGGGAGACGGTGCTGGTGTTTGGCATTGGCGGCGGCGTCTCGCTGGCGGCGATGCAGCTGGCCAAGGCCATCGGCGCCAGGGTGATCGTCACCTCGCGCGATGCCGACAAGCTGGCCCGCGCCCAGGCCCTGGGCGCCGACGTGGCCATCCACAGCCCCACGCAGGACATTGCCAAGGCGGTGCTGGAAGCCACCGGTGGCCGGGGCGTGGACGTGGTGATCGAGAACGTGGGCGCTGCTGTCTGGTCCGCCGCACTGAAATCGCTGGTGCGCGGTGGCCGGCTGGTGACCTGCGGCGCCACCACCGGCGACCAGCCCCCGGCCGACCTGCGGCGCCTGTTCATCCGCCAGCTCAAGGTGCTGGGCTCCACCCACGGCAACTTTGCCGAATTCCGCGACCTGCTGGCTTTTGTCGAGCGCCACCAGATCCGCCCGGTGATCGACAGCGAGTACCCGCTGGACCAGGTCCACGCGGCGCTGGACCGGCTGGAATCCAGCGCCCAGTTCGGCAAGATCGCGCTGCGCATCCGCCCGGAAAGTGCCGAGTTGGCTTGAAAATGCTCCTAAATTAAGAGCTAGTACCGCTGGTATTCATTGGCTTGGAGGCCAATTTGACCTTCAAACCCCTGCCAGCGGTACAGCGCAGGCTCACACGCCCCAAACCACGTCCTTGCCGGCGGCAGCGCTGCGGCGCAGCATCTCGATGAAGGGCGCGGCGCGCTGGCGCAGGCGCACCGTGTCGCGCTCGGGAGCGTCGGGGTCGGGAAGTGCGTCGGGATCGGGCAACTCGTCGGGCGCCTCGGCCTCGCGACGGGCCTCGTCCGCGACGGCGGCCTGCAAGGCAGCGATGGCCGCCGGCATCTGCGCCAGGGTGACGATGCCCTGGGGCGTGGCCTCCTTGCCGATGATCTGCAGCAGGCACTGGGCCTGCGGCTCCAGCAGGATCAGGTCGGCCGTGGCCCGGGATTTGAAGCGGAATAGCATGGAAACTCCTGGAATCCCGGGATGGTACGCCCCGCTCAGCCCCCGAAAGCGTAGGGCGTGAAGCGACTTTGGTGTTCGTCCACCACCATGGTTTGGCCCACAAACGGAAACGCCCGTTGCGGGCAATCCCGGCGCTCGCACACCTTGCACCCCATGCCAATCGGTGTAGGGGCTTCAGGGTCGCCCAGGTCTAGGCCCTTGGCATAGACCAGGCGCGGCGCGTGGCGAATGTCGCAGCCCAGGCCGATCGAGAACACCTGCCGTGGCGCTCCAAAGCCCCCTAGGCCCCTCGTGACAGTGCGTGCAATCCACAAGTAGGTGCGCCCATCGGGCATGCGGGCCAGTTGGGGCAACACCCGTTCGGGTTGGGCAAAGGCTTCGTACACGTTCCACAGCGGACAGGTGCCCCCTGTGCGGCTGAAGTGGAAATGGGTGGCGGATTGCCGCTTGGAGATGTTGCCCGCCCGATCCACCCGCACAAAGAAAAACGGCACCCCAGGCGCACCCAGCCGCTGCAGGGTGCTGAGGCGGTGGCACACCGTCTCAAACCCCACACCAAAGCGCTGGCCCAGCAGGTCAATGTCGTAGCGCAGCGATTCGGCAGCCTGCAAAAACTCGCCGTAGGGCAGCACCAGCGCCCCAGCAAAGTAGTTGGCCAGACCGATACGGGCGAGCTGGCGTGATGCGGCCTCGCTGGTGAACGGGGGCACGGCAATCAGCGCGTCCATGGCTTCCCCCATTTCCAGCAGCGCCAACTGTGTGCCCAGTTGAAAGGCCTGCTGCCCCGCGTCCAGCGTTTGCGACAGGCGCAGGACCCGGGCCACGGGGTCGTAGTGCCGCTTGCGCTCTTGTGCGTCGCTGGTGTGCACCACCCGCACCCCATGCTGTGTGCGCAGGCGTTGCGCGAGCCAATCCACCAGCCGCCCACCCTGGGTCCGTGCTTCGCTGGCCAGCGCTTCAGCCGCGCGGTCCAGCCCGTCAAAGTGGTTTTGGTGGGCAAAGAAAAAATCGCGCACCGCCTCAAAGGGCATGGTTTTTGGCAAGGCCGTGTCCGTGCGGTCATCGCCCAGGCGCAGCGACAGGGCCTCGACCCGCTCTTGCAACTCGGCATTGCGCCGGTGCAGTGCCACCAGGGCATGGCCCAGGGCCGGCATCTGCACCGCCACCTCGGTCAGCTCGGGCAGGGTCACGGGCTCGGCCGCATCGACCAGGGCTTCGCGCAGCGCGACCACCAGCCGGGCTTCTTCGTCCTCGGAAAACTGCTGCACGTCCACACCCAGGGTGCGGCTGATCTTGAGCAGCACCGCCACCGTGAGCGGGCGCTGGTTTTGCTCCAGTTGGTTCAAGTAGCTGGGCGACAAGCCCAGCGCATGGGCCATGGCGATTTGGGACAGACCGCGCTCGGCCCGCAGCCGCCGCAGGCGAACCCCCATGAAGGTTTTGCGTGTCATGGCATGTCTTCTATTCGCAAAATTTGCAAATTTGCAGATGTGCATTCGCATTTTTTCGCTTTTTCAGTCATTGCACAGCATCCATTCAGTAGCGAAGATTGCGAAATTATGAATCCATAACCCACCGGAAACCGACCATGACCCTCCTCGAAACCACCGCCAGCTTCAAACCCAAAAAATCCGTCGCCCTCTCAGGCGTGACCGCTGGCAACACCGCCCTGTGCACCGTGGGCCGTACCGGCAATGACCTGCACTACCGTGGCTACGACATCCTCGACATCGCCGAGGTGTGCGAATTCGAGGAAATCGCGTACCTGCTGGTGCACGGCAAGCTGCCCACACGCGCCGAACTCAAAGCCTACAAGGCCAAGCTGCGCCCCCTGCGCGGTCTGCCCGGCAGCGTGAAAGCGGCGCTGGAGCAACTGCCCGCCGCCAGCCACCCGATGGATGTGATGCGCACCGGCGTCTCGGCCCTGGGCTGCGCCCTGCCGGAAAAGGATGACCACAACCTGCCCGGCGCGCGCGACATTGCCGACCGGCTGATGTCCAGCCTGGGGAGCATGCTGCTGTACTGGTACCACTTCAGCAACTCGGGCCGTCGCATCGCGGTGGAAACCGACGACGACTCGATTGGCGGCCACTTCCTGCACCTGCTACACGGCGAAAAACCGTCGGAGACCTGGGTACGCGCCATGCACACCTCGCTCAACCTGTACGCAGAGCACGAGTTCAATGCATCCACTTTCACCGCCCGCGTGATTGCCGGCACCGGCAGCGACATGTATTCGAGCATTGCCGGTGCCATCGGTGCGCTGCGCGGCCCCAAGCACGGCGGCGCCAACGAGGTGGCGTTCGAGATCCAGAAGCGCTACGACAGCTCCGACCAGGCCGAGGCTGACATCCGCCGCCGCGTGGAGGCCAAGGAAGTGGTGATCGGCTTTGGCCACCCGGTGTACACCGTGAGCGACCCGCGCAACGTCGTCATCAAAGGCGTGGCCAAACGGCTGTCGGATGAGGCAGGCAACACCAAGATGTTCGACATTGCCGAGCGCCTGGAGTCGGTCATGTGGGAGGTGAAAAGAATGTTCCCCAACCTCGACTGGTTCAGCGCCGTGAGCTACCACCTGATGGGCGTGCCCACCGCCATGTTCACCCCGCTGTTCGTCATTGCACGCACCAGCGGCTGGGCAGCGCACGTGATCGAACAGCGCGTGGACAACAAAATCATCCGCCCCAGCGCCCACTACACCGGCCCCGAAGACCAACCGTTCGTGCCCATCGCCGAGCGCGGCTGATCTGCAATCTGAAACCAGAGACTTTTTTGGCCTCTGGCACTTGATTTACAAGCACAAGCAGCTATCAGAATAATAGCAATTGACCTCTAATGAATACCGCCCACCGCAAACCCCTGCCCGGCACGGCACTGCATTACTACGACGCCCAAGCCGCCGTGAACGCCATCACGCCTGGCGCCTGGGACGGCCTGCCCTACACCGCTCGCGTGCACGCCGAAAACCTGGTGCGCCGCGCTGACCCGGCCCAGCTCCATGAGTACCTGCGCCAGCTCATCGGACGCAAACGCGAGCTGGACTTTCCCTGGTTTCCGGTGCGCGTGGTCTGTCACGACATCCTGGGCCAGACGGCCCTGGTGGACCTGGCCGGCCTGCGCGACGCGATTGCCAAAGAGGGCGGCGACCCGGCGGCCGTGAACCCGGTGGTGCCGGTACAGCTCATCGTGGACCACTCGTTGGCCGTCGAGTGCGGCGGCTTTGACCTCGATGCCTTTGCCAAAAACCGTGCGATTGAGGACCGTCGCAACGAGGACCGCTTTCATTTCATCGAGTGGACGAAGAAGGCTTTCGCCAACGTCGATGTGATCCCGGCGGGGAACGGGATCATGCACCAGATCAACCTGGAGAAGATGTCGCCGGTGGTCTATGTGCAGGAGGATGCCCTTGGAAAGGTTGCCTTCCCGGACACCTGCGTGGGCACCGACAGCCATACGCCCCACGTCGATGGGCTGGGCGTGATCGCCATTGGGGTGGGCGGGCTGGAGGCGGAGAACGTGATGCTGGGCCGCGCCTCGTGGATGCGCCTGCCCGACATCGTGGGCGTGGAACTCACGGGCCGCCGTCAAAGCGGCATCACCGCCACCGACATCGCCCTGGCGCTGACCGAATTCCTGCGCCAGGAAAAGGTGGTGGGCGCCTATGTGGAGTTCTTTGGCTCGGGTGCGGACAGCCTAACGGTGGGCGACCGTTCCACCATCTCCAACATGTGCCCCGAATACGGTGCCACCGCCGCGCTGTTCGCCATCGACCAGCAGACCATTGACTACCTGCGCCTGACCGACCGCACGCCTGAGCAGTTGCGCTTGGTGGAAACCTACGCCAAGCAGGCCGGGCTGTGGAGCAGCACCCTGAAAGACGTGCAGTACGAGCGCGTGCTGCGCTTTGACCTCAGCACCGTCGTGCGCAACATGGCCGGCCCCAGCAACCCGCACCGTCGCCTGCCGGTCAGCGCCTTGGCTGAGCGCGGCATTGCCGACGCTGCCAAGCTGGCCGCAGGTCGTGCCGATATGGCCCAAGGATTGATGCCCGACGGCGCGGTGATCATTGCCGCCATCACCAGTTGCACTAACACCAGCAACCCGCGCAACGTGATCGCTGCTGGCCTGCTGGCGCGCAATGCCAACCGCTTGGGCCTGGTGCGCAAGCCTTGGGTCAAGTCCTCGCTGGCCCCAGGCTCCAAGGCCGTGGCGCTGTACCTGAAGGAAGCGGGCCTGCTGGGCGATCTGGAAAAACTGGGCTTTGGCATCGTGGGCTTTGCCTGCACCACCTGCAACGGCATGAGCGGTGCTCTGGACCCAGCTATCCAGCAGGAAATCATTGAGCGCGACCTGTATGCCACCGCGGTGCTCTCAGGCAACCGCAACTTTGACGGGCGCATCCACCCTTACGCCAAACAAGCCTTCCTGGCCAGCCCGCCGCTGGTGGTGGCCTACGCCATTGCCGGCACGGTGCGCTTTGACATCGAGCAGGACGTGCTGGCCGTGGTCGATGGCCGCGACATCCGCCTCCAAGACCTCTGGCCCAGCGACGAGGAAATCGACGCCGTGGTGGCGACAGCCGTCAAGCCCGCGCAGTACCGCGCCGTGTATGAGCCGATGTTCGCCATTCGCAAGGACGATGGTGAACGCGCCGCGCCGCAGTACGACTGGCGCCCGCAGTCCACCTACATCCGCCGCCCGCCTTACTGGGATGCGCAAGGGGTGGGCGCGCTGGCCGCCTACCCGCGCACGCTCAAGGGCATGCGCCCACTGGCCCTCCTGGGCGACAACATCACCACCGACCACCTCTCGCCCTCCAACGCCATCCTGCTGGACAGCGCGGCCGGCGAATACCTGGCGAAAATGGGCCTGCCGGAGGAGGACTTCAACTCCTACGCCACGCACCGCGGCGACCACCTCACGGCCATGCGCGCCACCTTCGCCAACCCGCAGCTCGTCAACGAGATGGCGGTGGTCGATGGCCAGGTGAAGAAGGGGTCGCTGGCGCGCATCGAGCCCGAGGGCCAGGTAGTGCGCATGTGGGAGGCCATCGAAACCTATCTGGGCCGCCGCCAGCCGCTCATCGTCATCGCCGGTGCCGACTATGGCCAGGGCTCCAGCCGCGACTGGGCCGCCAAAGGTGTGCGCCTGGCGGGTGTGGAGGTGGTGGTGGCCGAGGGCTTTGAGCGCATCCACCGCACCAACCTGATCGGCATGGGCGTGCTGCCGCTGGAGTTCCAGCCGGGCGTGAGTCGCCTGACACTGCAGCTCGATGGCACCGAAACCTACGATGTGGAAGGCAAGCTGGAGCCGCACGCCGACCTCACGCTGGTCATCCACCGCAAGAACGGCCAGACCGACCGCGTGGCTACCACCTGCCGCCTGGACACGGCCGAGGAAGTCTCGGTGTACGAAGCGGGCGGCGTGCTGCAGCGCTTTGCACAAAAATTTTTGGCATCGAATTGCGCTTGATCCCTTATATAGCAAGCGCAAGCAGCTATCAAAATAGATATGACTCAGCACCTTCCGCAAATCCGGATTCCCGCCACCTATATGCGCGGCGGCACCAGCAAGGGCGTGTTTTTCCGCCTGCAGGACCTACCCAAAGCCGCGCAGCAGCCCGGTCCGGCGCGCGACAGGCTGTTCCAGCGCGTCATCGGCAGCCCCGACCCCTACGGCGCGCAGATCGACGGCATGGGCGGCGCGACGTCGAGCACCAGCAAATGCGTGATCCTGTCCAGAAGCGCGCGGCACGGGCATGACGTGGACTATCTCTACGGCCAGGTCTCCATCGACAAGGACCTTGTGGACTGGAGCGGCAACTGCGGCAACCTCTCCACCGCTGCCGGGGCCTTTGCCCTCCATGCGGGTCTGGTGGATGCCAGCCGCATCCCCGAGAACGGCACCTGCGTGGTGCGCATCTGGCAAGCCAACATCGGTAAGACCATCATTGCCCATGTGCCGGTCAGCGACGGTCGGGTGCAGGAAACCGGCGATTTCGAGCTTGATGGCGTGACCTTCCCCGCCGCCGAAATCGTGCTGGAGTTCATGGACCCGTCGGACGATGGCGAGGATGGGGGTGCGATGTTCCCCACCGGCAATCTGGTGGACGACCTGGAGGTGCCCGGCATCGGCACGTTTGAGGCCACCTTGCTCAACGCAGGCATTCCCACCGTGTTCGTCAACGCCGCAGACATCGGCTACCAGGGCACCGAGTTGCACAAAGACATCAATGGCGACCCGGCACAACTGGCGCGTTTCGAGCAAATCCGCATCGCCGGCGCACTGCGCATGGGCCTGATCCAGACGCCCAAAGAAGCCGCCACGCGCCAGCACACGCCCAAGATCGCCTTCATCAGCCCGCCCCAGCGCTACACCGCCTCCAGCGGCAAAGCGATCGAAGCGGCCGACGTGGATTTGCTGGTGCGCGCACTGTCCATGGGCAAGCTGCACCACGCCATGATGGGCACCTGCGCCGTGGCCATCGGCACGGCAGCGGCCATCCCCGGCACGCTGGTCAACCTGGCGGCTGGTGGTGGCCAGCGCCAGGCCGTGCGCTTTGGCCACCCCTCGGGCACCTTGCGCGTGGGTGCCGAGGCCCGGCAGGTCGATGGCCAATGGCAGGTCACCAAAGCCATGATGAGCCGCAGCGCCCGCATCCTGATGGAAGGCTGGGTGTGCGTTCCGGCGGACATTTTTTAAGCGAAATTGGCCTCCATCGCTTGTAAATAGAGTGCATTTAGCTATTAAAAAAGTAGCGTTTTTGATCACCTCCCCGATGAACACCAAGCAACAACTCACGCAACTCGTCGAAGCCCGCAAGGGCCTGATCGTCCCGGGCGCGTTCAACGCCCTCTCGGCCAAGGTCATCGCCGACCTGGGCTTCCAGGCCCTCTACGTGACCGGCGCCGGCGTGACCAATATGTGGTTCGGCCTGCCCGACCAGGGCTTCATGGGCCTGCACGACATCGCCGAACACACCGCGCGCATCCGCGATGTGGTGGACGTGCCGCTGATCGTCGATGCAGACACCGGCTTCGGCAACGCGCTCAACGTGGTCCACACCGTGCGCACGCTGGAGCGCGCCGGGGCCGACTGCATCCAGCTCGAAGACCAGGTGGCGCCCAAGCGCTGCGGCCATTTCAGCGGCAAGGAAGTCATCAGCACCGAAGAGGCCGTGAGCAAGATCAAAGCCGCCGTCGATGCGCGACGCGACCCGAACTTCCTCATCATGGCCCGCACCGACGCCGCCGCCACGCATGGCTTCGAGGCCGCCGTGGAGCGCGCGCAAAAATTCGCAGAAGCCGGGGCCGACATCCTGTTCGTCGAGGCCGTGACCCAAGCCGAGGAAGTGCGCGCGCTGCCACAGCGCCTTGCCAAGCCACAGCTGATGAACATGGTGATTGGTGGCAAAACGCCCATCTTCAATGCCGATCAGCTGGCTGAACTGGGCTTTGGCATCGTGCTCTACGCCAACGCCGCCTTGCAAGGCGCGGTGATGGGCATGCAAAAAGCCCTGACCACGCTGCGCGACGAGAAGGAGGTGCAGGAAGCCAGCGGCTTGGTGACGCCATTTGCCGAGCGCCAGCGCTTGGTGGGCAAGCCCACGTGGGATGCGCTGGAGCAGCGATACACCTGAAACTTATCCACCCAAGCCGCATGCACCGCCCATGACCTCTACCAACCACATCTGGCCGTCCTTGCCGCCGGCTGCATCCACCAACCTCCAACCCAAGGCCCTGTGCGAGTCGCTGGCCGAGAGAATCCGCGAACGCATCCTCCAGCACGATCTGGCTCCTGGCACTGAAATCGACGAAGGCCATTTGCTCAAGGAATATGGCGTCAGTCGTACCCCGGTCCGAGAAGCCCTCAAGCTCCTGCACCACGAGGGTTTGCTGACCGGCCGCCCACGGCGCGGCATGTTTGTCACCTTGCTGGAACCCGAAGAAGTCGAAGAAGCGCTTGGCTTGCATCGTCTGCTACGCGCCCAGCACGCCAAAGCACAGGCCGTCCCCCACCACCCTGTCTCGCCATTGCTACATCGCATGCTGACCATGGCAGAACAACAGCTGCGCCTGGCCTATGGGCCGGGTTTTCATACCGAGGGGCTGCAGGAGGGGATGTTTTCAAACGCAGGCTGACGAGCCAACTCGAAGAAGGCCCGCACGTAGTCGATGGTGGTTTCCGCCTCGCGTGCCCCCAGGAAAATCTGCTTGGCAATGCCGCGCTGGCCCAGGCGTACGGGCACTACGTCTATCCTGGCCGCGTACTCCTCGACCAGCCAGCGCGGCAGGGCGGCCACACCGCGGCCACTGGCCACCATTTGCAACATGATGTCGGTAGTCTCAATGGTTTTGTGACGCTTTGGGGTGACACCGGCAGGCAACAAGAACTGGTTGTAGACGTCCAGGCGCTCAATGTCCACGGGGTAGCTGATAAGTACTTCCTGGGTCAACTGCTGGGGCTTCACGTAAGTCGCCGAAGCCAGGGCATGGCCCTTGGCAACCACCAACACCTGCTCATAGTCGAACACGGGCTCGAATTTCAGACCCGGCTTGTAGAGCGGGTCGGGCGTGACCAGCAGGTCGATTTCGTAGCCGAAGAGCGCACCAATGCCACCAAACTGGAATTTTTGCTTCACGTCCACCTCGACATCGGGCCACGCGGCCAAGTATGGCGAAACCACCTTGAGCAACCACTGGTAGCACGGGTGGCATTCCATGCCTATGCGCAGCGCACCGCGCTCGCCCTGCGCGAACTGGCCCAGGCGTTCTTCGGCCAGGTCCAGCTGCGGCAGCACACGGTTCGCCACCGCCAAGAGGTACTGGCCGGCCTGGGTCAGGCGCAGGCTGCGGCCTTCGCGCAGCCAGACGTCAGTGCCCAGTTGCTGCTCCAGCTTCTTCATGCTGTGGCTCAGCGCTGACTGGGTCAGGTTCAGCACGCCCGCAGCGGCTGTCAACGATCCTTGTTTTTCGACCTGCTGAACGATGCTGAGGTGGATTCGCTCAAGCATTTAAATGAATAAATTTCATTGATTTGTGAAAAATTACCATTTTACTTCATCAAATCAAACCCCTAGCATCCATGCCTATGGATCGTTTGCACGCTTTAGAGCTGCCAGGCACATCTTTCGCCGCCCGGGCTCTCGCGGAGCACTTCCCACAACTTGCGCCCCCCCAGACCATGAACCCAGCATTCACTTTCAGCCTCCAAAGCATCTGTTTCGATGAAAACTATCTTCCGGGGGAAAGCACCCGCCTCACCACCAATTTCGCCAACCTGGCTCGGGGAGAGAGCCGTCAACAAAACCTACGCAAAACGCTGAAGATGATTGGCAGCCGTTTCAATGACCTGGCGCATTGGGACAACCCGACCAGAGATCGCTACGCTGTCAAACTCGAAATCATCTCCGTCGAGGTGGATGTTGGCGTCAAGACCAGCACGGCTTTTCCCTTGATCGAGATCCTGAAACCCCACATCCTTGACAAGAAATCGAACAAGCGCATCGACGGCATCGTGGGCAACAATTTCTCCTCCTACGTGCGCGACTACGACTTCAGTGTCGTGCTGCCCGAGTACAACGCCGATCGGGCGAAGTTCAGCACCCCAGACGATTTCGGTGTGCTGCATGGAAAGCTGTTCAAGCATTTTGTCCAATCGGGCACTTACAAGGAACGCTTCAACAAGCTTCCGGTCATTTGCCTCAGCGTTGCGAGCAGCAAGACCTATCGGCGCACAGCGAACCATCACCCCATCCTGGGCGTCGAGTACCAGCAAAATGAACTGTCCTTAACCGATCAATACTTCGCGCAAATGGGGATGCACGTTCGCTTCTTCATGCCGCCGAACAGCGTTGCGCCATTGGCCTTCTACTTCTTTGGTGACCTGCTGAGCGATTACACCGACCTCGAACTGATCGGCACCATCAGCACGATGGAAACCTTCCAGAAGATCTATCGCCCCGAGATTTACAACGCCAACTCGGCTGCAGGCCAGCTGTATCAACCGAGCCTGAAATACGAGGACTACTCATCCACGCAAATTGTCTATGACCGAGTAGAACGCAGCCAGTTAGCTGTCAAACAGGGCAAATTCACGGACGAGCACTTCATCAAGCCGCACAAGAACACTCTTGAGCAATGGGCGGCGAATTGCGCGCTCTGAGACCACTGCATCGCTTCACACACCGGGGGCCATGGCTCCAGCATCTGTCCACCACCCCCATCTTTGCTCCGAAGGAATCCTCTGATGTTTGAAACCTCTATCGCTGGCAGCCTTCCAAAACCCGCCTGGCTAGCCGAAACCCACAAGCTCTGGCCCCAGTGGCGTGCCGAAGGCGATGCGCTGGTGCAAGCCAAGGCCGATGCGACCCTGCTGTGGATCAAGGCCCAAGAAGACGCCGGCCTGGACATCGTGTGCGACGGTGAGCAATCGCGCCAGCATTTCGTGCACGGATTCCTAGAGCAGGTCGAGGGCATCGACTTCGACAACAAGGTGAAGATGGGCATCCGCGACAACCGCTACGACGCGATGGTGCCGCAGGTGGTGTCTGCTCTGCGCCTGAAAGGCCGCGTGCATGCCTTCGAGGCACAGCTAGCGCGCGCGCACACAAAGAAGAAGCTGAAGTTCACCCTGCCCGGCCCGATGACCATTGTGGACACCGTGGCCGACCGTTTCTACGGCGGTAATGCAGAAGGAAGGGTCAAGATGGCCTTCGCCTTTGCGGAACTGCTCAACCAGGAAGCACTGGCGCTACAGGCCGACGGCGTGGACATCATCCAGTTCGACGAGCCTGCGTTCAACGTCTACATGAAGGATGCCGCCAACTGGGGCGTGCAGGCGCTGGAGCGCGCGGCGCAGGGCTTGACCTGCACGACGGCGGTGCATATCTGCTACGGCTACGGCATCAAGGCCAATACCGACTGGAAGAGCACCCTGGGCGACGAATGGCGCCAGTACGAGACGGTGTTCCCCGCGCTGGCCAAAAGCCGCATCGGCCAGGTGAGCCTGGAGTGCATCCACTCCCATGTGCCGCCCGACCTGATGAAACTGCTGGAGGGTAAGGACGTGCTGGTCGGCGTGATCGATGTGGCAAGCGACGTGGTCGAGACACCCGAGGAAGTGGCCGACACCATCGGCCTTGCGCTGCAGTTCGTGCCAAAGGAACGGCTGTTCCCTTGCACCAACTGCGGCCTGGCGCCGATGGGGCGTGACGTGGCTTGGCGCAAATTGGAAGCGCTTGTAGCAGGCACCAGGCTCGCAAAGGAGCGACTCACCACGAGGTAACGCCCACGCAGGCGTCGCGCCCAAGTTACACCAGTGCCTTGCGGATGCGGGCCGACACCAGGTCAATCGCGCTCACCGTGACCACGATGATGGCCATCACTGCACAGGTCTCGGCGTACTGGAAGCCGCGGATGATTTCCCACAGCACCACGCCAATGCCGCCGGCGCCCACCATGCCCACCACGGAGGCGGAGCGCACATTGGCCTCGAAGCGGTACAGGGTGAAGGAAATCCACAGCGGCATGACCTGGGGGATGACACCGTAGATCACCTCGTGCAGCGCATTGGCGCCGGTGGAGCGGATGCCTTCGACCGGCTGGGGGTCGATGGCCTCCACCGCCTCGGAGAACAGCTTGGCCAAGGTGCCTGTGGTGTGGACCCACAGCGCCAGTACGCCGGCGAACGGCCCCAGGCCCACGGCCACGACAAACAGCATCGCGAACACCATTTCGTTGATCGCGCGGAAGGCGTCCAGCACGCGGCGCACCGGCTGGTACACCCAGGGGGGGACGATGTTGGACGAAGCCAGCAGCGCTAGCGGCACGGCGGAGAGCACCGCCAGCGCCGTGCCCCACAGCGCGATCTGCAGCGTGACCAGCATCTCTTGCAGGTAAAGCTCCCATTGGGCGAAATTGGGAGGGAAGAACTCGGCCGCATAGGTGACCATGTTGCCGGAGTCGCGCAGCAGGTCCATCGGGCGCATGTCGGCGCCTTGCCAGGAAGAGGCCAGCAACAGCAGCAGCAGGCCCCAGCCGGCATACCAGGTCAGGCTGCGCTTGGGGGCAGCCGCTGCCGCGAGGGCCATGGAGGAAGGGGTCAAGGCAGAAGACATCGGAATTCAGGCGAAAAAATGGCCGCTTTCAGGAGCAAGCGAGCTCCGATGCGGCCATGGGTTCAAAGGGGCAGGCTTACTTCAGCGCAGCGAGTTGCTGGTCGATGTCGGCCAGCTTGGCTTTCTTATCCGCGTCCGACAGGGTGGTGTCGTTCTCGATCTTGGTGCGCTTGCCAAACAGGTCCAGCTGGCGGATCGGGATCAGCTGGGCGTTGCTGGAGGCTTTGAAGCCCGACAGCTTGGACAGCTTCATCACGATCTCTTTTTCACGGGGATCGGTCTTGGCGTAGTTGGTGAAGAAGGTCTTGAGCTTGGCCTTGGTGGCTTCAGGCAGTTCCTTGTGCAGGACCAGCGGGTCCAGCGCGATCAGCGGCGAGGTCCAGATCACCTTGATGTCCTTGAACTTCTCGGGCTGGCGCTCCTTGATCTTGTCCAGGTTCTCGCTGTTGTTGGTGGCCACATCGACCTGCTTGTTGGCCACGGCCAGGGCATTGGTTTCGTGGTTGGCGCTGCGCACCAGCTTGAAGTGGGTCTTGGGATCGACCTTGTTCTGCGCGAAAGCGTAGTAGCCCGGCACCAGGAAGCCAGAGGTGGAATTCGGATCACCGTTGCCCAGGGTCAGGGACTTGGCGTTTTTCAGCACATCGTCCAGGCTGGCCAGGGGGCTGTCCTTGTGCACGATCAGGTGCGAGTAATAGCCCTGGGCGCCGTCGGCGTTGACCATCTGCGCGAAGACTTCGCCGTTGGCGCGGTCCACGGCTTCCATGGCGGACTTGTTGCCCATCCAGGCCACTTGCACCTTGTTGAAGCGCATGCCTTCGATGATGCCGGCGTAGTCGGGCGAGAAGAAGGCCTTGACCTTCAGGCCGGTCTGCTTCGTCAGGTCATCCAGCAGCGGCTGCCAGTCGGCCTTGAGGTTTTGCGTGGATTCGGTCGAAATGATGCCGAAGTGGATGTCCTGGGCCAGGACGGTGGTGCTACCCAGTGCCAGGACCAGTGCGGCAGACAGTTTGCGGATCATGGGAACGGCTTCCGTGAAAAGGTGAAAGACAGAAAACAAAAGAGGGGATCAAGCGGCCTGCGCCAGTGGCGGCGTCCAGGCCGGGCCGGGCAGCGGCGCCACGGCGGGTGGCTGGGTGGGATTGACCAGCGAGGCCCCGGTCAGGATCTCGTCGGCCTGCATGCCATAGAGTTCGCGCAGCAAGGCGGGGGTCAGCGCCGCCGAGGGGCCGTCATAGACCACCTGGCCCTGGTGCAGCGCCACCACGCGGGGGCAGTACTTCAGGGCCACATCGACCTGGTGCAGCGACACGATGACGGTGCTGCCGTCCTCGCGGTTGATGCGGGACAGGATGTCCATCACCTTGCGCGAAGACTCGGGGTCCAGCGAGGCGATGGGCTCGTCAGCTAGCACCACCTTGGCGCCCTGCACCAGCGTGCGGGCAATGGCGGCGCGCTGCTGTTGGCCGCCCGACAGGGTGGAGGCGCGCTGCGCATGGCATTCGGCAATGCCCACGCGGGCCAGCGCTTCGATGGCCAGCGCCCGCTCCTCGGTCTTGAACCAGCGCAGCCAGCCGCGCCACAAGGGCATGCGGTGCAAGAGGCCGACCAGCACATTGACCAGCACCGGCAGGCGATCCACCAGGTTGAACTGCTGGAACACAAAACCCACCTGGGCGCGAACCTTGCGGATGTCGCGGTGGATGCGGCCACCTTCCTGCACGCAACGGCCATCGATCTCGATGCGTGAAGTACTGCCGCTGTCGGCAGCCACCAGGCCCGCGACATGGCGCAGCAAGGTGGATTTACCCGATCCCGAAGCGCCAAGCAGGGCCACCATCTCGCCATGGTGGATGGTCAGGTTGATGTCGCGCAGGGCGTGCTTGCCGTTGGCGAAATGCTTGTTCAGGTGCAATGCCAGTCAGTTAAGCGCTGACTGGCGTTTTTTTGACGGGTACTTGCT
>CAZQXQ010000022.1:0-22108 GCA_964597235.1 uncultured Burkholderiaceae bacterium
TGATCAACCGCGAAAAGGCCGTGGTGATCGATGTGTGCTCCGCCGACGAATTTGCTGCGGGCCATGTGGCCGGCGCCAAGCATGTGCCCCTGGGCGAGCTGCAGGAGCGCCTGCCCGGCCTGGTGAAGAACAAGGCGCTGCCCGTGGTGCTGGTCTGCGCCAGCGGCGCCCGCTCGCAGCGCGCCGTAGCCATTGCCAAGGGCCTGGGCTACGAGAAGGCCGATTCGCTGGCTGGTGGCCTCAAGGCCTGGCGCGAAGCCAGCCTGCCCGTGGAAAAAGCCTGATTTTCTGTTTTGAGACTCTGAGAGAGACACCGCCATGCAAGCCGTCAAGATGTACACCACCGCCGTCTGCCCCTACTGCATTCGTGCCAAGCAGATCCTGCAAGCCAAGGGCGTGGCCCAGATTGAAGAAATCCGCATCGACACCGACCCTGCGCAGCGGGCCCACATGATGGAAATCACCGGCCGCCGCACCGTGCCGCAGATCTTCATTGGCGACACCCATGTGGGCGGTTGTGACGACCTGATCGCGCTGGATGGGCGCGGTGGCTTGGTGCCCCTGCTCAACGCCGCCTGATCCCTCGGATTTCGTCTAGAGCGCCCTCTGGGGCACTGCATAATCAGCGCCCACGTGCCCGCCTAGGGCGCCTGCCAAGGCGGGTGTCCAGCGGGCGGTGTTCTGTGCTTACCAGCTCTCCCCTGCGATTTCCGCGAGAAAGACCGACCCCATGGCCGACCAAGACAATCCCGTGTTCCAGATCCAGCGCGTCTATTTGAAAGACCTGTCCCTGGAGCAGCCCAATTCCCCCGCCATCCTGCTGGAGCAGGAACAGCCCACCGTGGACATCCAGCTGGGCGTGGAAGCCACCCCGGTGGTGGACGGCGTGTTCGAAGTGGCCGTCACCGCCACCGTGCAGACCAAGATCAAGGACAAGACCGTGTTCCTGGTCGAGGCCAAGCAAGCCGGCATTTTTGAAATCCGCAACCTGCCCGAAGACCAGATGGGCGCCGTGCTGGGCATCGCCTGCCCGCAAATCATTTACCCCTACCTGCGCGGCAACGTGGCCGACGTGGTGAACCGCGCCGGCTTCCCGCCCGTGCACCTGGCCGAAATCAACTTCCAGGCCATGTACGAGCAACAGCAAGCCCAGGCTGCGGGCACGACCCAATAAGCCCGTTTTCCCCCGGTGAAACTCAAAGGCCTTTTCGAAGGCCTTTTTTCATAGGTTTTTGGCCGCTAGGCCAATGAATACCAGCGGTACGTGCTATGAAAAAAGTAGTGATCTGAACGCGTACGATCACTAGGCCGACCACTGCAAAGCCAAACAAACACCCCAACGCCGCCATGAATCCCATCGAACAGCCCTTCTTCAACGATCTTGAAAAGAAACTCTGGACGGCTGCCGACAAGCTGCGTTCCAACTTGGACGCCGCTGTGTACAAGCACGTGGTGCTGGGGCTGATTTTTTTGAAGTACGTCTCGGATGCCTTTGAAGAACGTCAACAGGAGTTGAACCGTCAATTCCGTGATCCGGCCCATGACTATTTCATGGACCCGGAAGAATACGGGGGCGCGGGCACGCAGGAGTACGAAGAAAACATCGCTGCTGAACTGGAAGCGCGGGACTATTACCTGGAGAAAAACGTCTTCTGGGTGCCGCTGGAAGCCCGTTGGCAAACCCTGCGCGACTGTGCCCAGTTGCCCCCCAAGGCCCCGCTGCCATGGAACAAGCCTGGCAAGGACGAGCCAGAAGACATGCGCAGCGTGGGTTGGCTGATCGACAACGCCATGGAGGCCATTGAGCGTGAGAACGCCAAGCTCAAAAACGTCCTGAACAAGGACTTTGCCCGCACCCAGATTGACAGCCACAAGCTTGCCGACCTGATTGCCCATTTTTCGGACACCCACTTCAGCCAACCCAGCTACAACGGCCAGCCCTTGAACTTGAAGAGCAAGGACATCCTGGGCCATGTCTATGAATACTTTTTGGGGCAGTTCGCGTTGGCCGAAGGGAAGAAAGGCGGCCAGTACTACACCCCCAAGAGCATCGTCACGCTGATCGTCGAAATGCTCCAACCCTTCAAGGGCCGCGTCTATGACCCAGCCATGGGGTCAGGGGGCTTCTTTGTGCAGAGCGAAGAGTTCATCGAGCAGCACGGTGGCAAGGTCGCCAACGGCAAAACGGGGCAGATCAGCGTTTATGGGCAGGAAAGCAACCCCACCACCTGGCGCCTGGCCGCGATGAACATGGCCATTCGCGGCATCGACTTCAACTTCGGCGGCGCACCGGGCGACACGCTACTGAACGACCTGCACCCGGATTTGCGCGCTGACTTCGTCATGGCCAACCCGCCTTTCAATATGAAGGAGTGGTGGAACGAAAAACTGGCCAGCGACCCGCGCTGGCTGGCCGGAACGCCGCCGCAGGGCAACGCCAACTTTGCCTGGCTGCAGCACATGCTCTACCACCTGGCACCAAAGGGCAGCATGGCGCTGCTGTTGGCCAATGGCTCGATGAGCAGCAACACCAACAACGAAGGCGAAATCCGCAAGAAGCTGATCGAGGACGACTACGTGGAATGCATGGTCGCGCTGCCCGGCCAGCTCTTCACCAACACCCAAATCCCGGCCTGCATCTGGTTTTTGACCCGCGATAAGCGCAACGGCTTGGCGCTGAACAAAACCAAGCGCGACCGGCGCGGCCAGTTTTTGTTCATCGATGCTCGCCAGCTGGGCTACATGAAAGACCGCGTGCTGCGCGACTTCACGGGCGATGACATCCAAAAGGTGGCCGACACTTTCCATGCCTGGCAACTGGGTGAAGGCTATGAGGACGTGGCGGGATTTTGCTACTCGGCCTCGCTGGATGAGATCCGCAAGCACGAGCATGTGCTGACACCGGGGCGTTATGTTGGCGCCGAAGAGCAGGAAGAGGATGGCGAAATCTTTGCCGACAAGATGGCGCGGCTGACAGTGCAACTGGCGGGGCAGTTTGCCGAAAGTGCAAAGCTGGAGGTGGAGATCAAGGAGAGCTTGGCGGGGTTGGGTTATGGCATCTAGGCAGTTCAAAGAGCTATTCGCGATTCCGCTTCGTAACGGGCTTACGAAACCAAAAGCGGTGCGAGGCGCGGGCACGAAAATGGTCAATATGGGTGAGCTTTTTGCCAACCCCCGCATAGTGGACGTGGCCATGGATCGTGTCCCCCTTAATCAGGCCGAACGGAGTTCCTCGCTACTCGCCGCTGGCGACCTCCTCTTTGCGCGGCAGTCGTTGGTGCTTTCTGGCGCTGGAAAGTGCTCCATCTTTGTGGGCGACGACGAGGATGTTTGCTTTGAGTCACACGTCATTCGCTGTCGTTTGAATCAAGAAATCGCAGACCCGTACTTCTACTATTACTTCTTCAGTAGTCCTGTTGGGCGCACTCTGATTGAGTCAATCGTGGAGCAGGGGGCTGGTGCTTCAGGTATTCGGGGATCGGACTTGGCAGAGCTGTCTGTACCGTGGATCGACCCAACCGTTCAGCGTCGCATTGCAGGTGTTCTTTCTCAAATCGACGACAAAATCGCTGTCAACCGCCGCATAAACCAAACCCTCGAAGCCATGGCGCAAGCCATCTTCAAGTCGTGGTTTGTCGATTACGATCCGGTCAAAGCCAAAATCGCCGCCAAGCAGGAAGGCCGCGACCCGCTGCGCGCCGCGATGAGCGCCATCAGCGGCAAATCCGATGCCGAACTCGACGCCCTGCCGCCCGAGGAATACGAACAACTCGCCGCCACCGCCGCGCTGTTTCCGGATGAGATGGAAGCGTCGGAGTTGGGGGAGATTCCGAAGGGGTGGAAGGCGCAGCGTGTTAGCAATGTGCTTGAATTAGTTTACGGAAAAGCACTCAAGTCAACCGATAGAAAAGAAGGCAATGTACCGGTTTATGGTTCTGGTGGGATAACCGGATTCCATAACACACCGCTCGTTACACATGGTTCAATCATCGTTGGACGCAAAGGAACAGTGGGTAGCTTGTACTGGGAAGACGATCCATTTTTTCCTATTGATACAACCTACTACGTGCGCCCGCTGGCTGCACCACTAACTTTTTGCTACTACACAATGCAGGCTTTAGGGCTGGAGAAAATGAATACCGATGCAGCTGTACCGGGCCTCAATCGAGAAAACGTTTATCGCCTTGAATTGATTCTCCCAGATTCAGCCACACTGCAGCAGTTTGATGTTAGAGCAACGACATTGCGAAAGGTCATTCGCGCCAATTCAGGCACAAACACATCACTTGCTGATCTGCGTGACACCCTTCTCCCCAAACTCCTCTCCGGCGAGTTGTCCGTTGAAGCTATCGCCCCCGCATTGGAGGCCACGCCATGAGCCAGATTCAGCAACTCACCGTCAAGGGCTACAAATCCATCCGGGCGCTGGAAAATTTTGAATTGCGCCCCCTGAATGTGCTGATTGGAGCCAATGGCGCAGGCAAGAGCAATTTCATCAGCCTGTTCAAGTTTCTGCACGAGATGTACGAGCAGCAATTGCAGTTTTATGTGCAAAAGCAAGGCGGCATCGATGCCTTTCTGCATTTTGGCCGCCAGGTCACTCCGCAAATGGAAATGGCTTTCTGGTTTCCCGTGGAGGGAGCGTTGCATGTGCAACAAGGCTATCGGTTTAGTTTGTCTGCCTCGACAGATAACCGCCTGCTTTTCGATTCAGAGGAATGCCGCTTCTTTGGTAGCGGCGAAATGCCGATATTGAACCCTGATTATTTACTAGGGCGAGGGCACGCGGAAGCCAAGCTCAAGGACGCACAGGATCAGCGCTCCAACCATGTTCGCCCTGCCGTTAGCAGCTGGCGTGTTTACCATTTTCACGATACCAGTGATACCGCCGTCGTCAAACGCATTCACCCTGCCAATGACAATTTGCGCTTAAAACCCGATGCAGCCAATCTGGCGCCTTATCTGCTGATGCTGCATAAAAAATACCCGCAGGAATACCAGCGAATTATTGAAACCATTCGGCTCGCGTTGCCATTCTTCAAAGATTTTTTACACCGCGAGAATGATGAGTATGTGCAGATTGAATGGCTGCAAGATGGATACCCTGACACACCTTTCAAAGCGCATTTGCTGTCGGATGGAAGCTTGCGCTTTATCTGTCTAGTCACCCTGCTATTGCAGCCAGTGGCACTTTTACCCGAAACGATTTTGATCGACGAGCCAGAATTGGGCTTGCATCCCTACGCCATCAATATCCTGGCTGATATTTTTAAGCAGGTCGCAGAAGACAAACAGTTGATTGTTTCCACGCAGTCGGTGGAGCTGATCAACGAGCTTTCACCAGACGACGTCATTGTGGTGGATCAAGAAAATAGCGCTTCCACCTTCAAGCGCCTGAGTGAAACCGATTTGGCCGATTGGCTGCAGGATTACGCGCTGGGTGAACTGTGGAAGCGCAATATCTTGGGCGGGAGGCCGTGATATGCGCGAGGTGATTGTTTTCGCTGAAGGCCCGACAGAGGAGCGCTTCATCAAGCAGGTCGTTGCGCCGGCACTGCATGGGTTGCAGATTTACCTGAAGCCGCAGCTATTGAAAACCTCGGAGTCTGGTTGGGGTGGGGCGCTGAGCATTGATCGATTTTTGCTCAATGCTCGTAATACCTTGAGGCAGAACCGAGATGCAGTGCTGTCTTCCTTCATTGATTTGTATGGGCTGGACACGGATTTCCCCGCGTTCAAGGAAAGCCAAAAGCTGGCGGATGTGCATCAACGCGTGGCTTTGCTGGAAAAAGCCTTGCACCGCGTAGTGGTTGAGCATATTGGCTGCCGCCCTGATCGCTTTTTGCCGCACATTCAGCCGTACGAGTACGAAGGACTGTTATTTTCGGATGTGGATGCGCTGGCTGCGACAGAGCCTACGTGGGGCAAAGCCTTGGGTGCCCTGCGGAACGTGCGGGAGTCATTCGATAGCCCGGAACACATCAACGACGGTTATCAAACCAAACCTTCGAAGCGGCTGGAAAACCTGCTGCACCCCAGATACAAGAAGACGACCCACGGGCCACGGGCGGCAGCACGTATTTCTTTGGAAACCATGGAGCGTGAATGTGCCCACTTTCGGGGTTGGATGAATCGTTTGCGAGGCTTGGCACCCATATGATGAATCAAATCCAACTCGATAATTTTGGCCCACTCTCCAAGATCAACTGGGCTGCATTGGGAAAAATCAACCTGGTGATTGGCGGCAATGGCAGCGGAAAAACTTTTTTGCTGAAGGCAATTTACAGCAGTTTGCGTACGCTGGAAGAGTACAAGCGCGGGGATGACCAGCGATCGGTTTCCGATATTCTTTGGGAAAAGTTGTACTGGACATTTCAAGCCGAAAAAATTGGTGATTTGGTTAGCAAGGGCGCAGATGCCGCACTTTCCAGCGTGCTCACTGTAGATGGCAAAGATTTTTCTTACAGCTTCGGCAAAGACACCAGCAAGCAAATTTCCAGTATTGAAAATCTTGTGTCGCCACGCGCCAGCAACTCTATTTTTTTGCCTGCCAAAGAGGTTTTATCTCTGCATCAGATTATTTTGAAGTCGCGCGAACAGGACAAGGTTTTCGGTTTTGATGACACGTATTTTGATCTGGCAAAAGCACTGCGCATTTCCACCAGCAAGGGGCGAAACTACGATGAGTTTGCAAAATCGCGCCGACAGCTAGAGGGCATCCTGGGGGGGGTGGTCGAATACGACGAAGACGCCCGCCGCTGGCTTTTTGTCAAAGGCCGTCACAAGTTTCCGATAGGCGTGACGGCAGAGGGCATCAAGAAAATCGCCATTCTGGATACGCTGCTGGGTAACCGCTATTTAGACACGAATTCGGTGGTTTTAATCGATGAGCCCGAATCGGCCTTGCACCCCACTGCCATTTCACAGTTGCTGGACATTGTGGCCATGCTGGCCGAGCGTGGTATTCAGTTTTTTATGGCCAGCCACTCTTATTTTGTGGTTAAAAAATTGTTTTTGATTGCTCAAGAGCGCGGTTGGTCGATTCCGGTGATTTCTGCCACCGATACGGGCTGGGTGTGTGATGACCTGAAAAACGGGATGCCAGACAACCCCATCATTGCCGAGTCGATTCGCCTGTATCAACAGGAAGTGGAATTAGCGCTGAAATGACCACGCAAGCCATCATTGAATCCGGCATGACGTTTGGCCCTTATCCAGAAGGGCAATGCTTTTACATCGAAAAAAGCGCGTGTTACCGCCAGGTGCAGGAAGGCGTGCAGATGGCCGAGTTTTTGCTGCTGCGCCAGCAAGCAAAAGGCCCGACGGTGTGGGTAGTGGAAGCCAAGTCCAGTTGCCCCCGCGATTTCACCGCTTACATGGACGAGATCCGCACCAAGTTGGTCAATGCCTTCATGTTGGGCGTTGCGGTTTGCATGGGGCGGCACCCGGTGGCCAACGCTGAACTACCGCAAGACTTCAAAGAATTGAATCTTGCGGCGAGCAGTTTCCGTTTTGTCTTGGTCATCAGGGACGTGCCTGAGTACCACTTGGCCGTGTTGCAAGAAGCCCTCGTCGCCTTGCTCAAACCTGTCATCAAGACTTGGGCGCTGCCTCCCGCATCGGTCCTTGTGCTCAATGAATGCGGGGCAGAACAAAACGGCCTGATTCTTCCCACCGCTGGAGCCGCCACATGATGAACGAACAACAACTCGAAGACCTGTGCATCCATTGGTTTCAGGAAACCGGCTGGCAGTTTGTGCATGGGCCAGACATTGCGCCCGACGGTGCGAACCCGGAGCGCGCCGACTACCGGCAAGTGATCCTGCGCGAGCGGTTGCTGACGGCGCTGGCGCGGATCAATCCGCATATTCCCGCCGCTGCACTGGAACAGGCGGTACATGCGGTGCAAACCATCAGCGAGCCGCAGGCGGTGGTGCGTAACCGCAGTTTTCACCGGCTGCTGCTTTCGGGCGTGGCGGTGGAGTTCTCGGTAGGGGATGAAAAGAAAACCGATTGGGTGCATCTGATCGACTTTGCCAACCCGAGGCACAACGAATTCTTGGTCATCAACCAGTTCACGGTCACCGGCACCAAGCAGCCGCGGCGGCCGGACTTGGTGGCCTTTGTTAACGGCCTGCCGCTGGCGGTGATCGAGTTGAAGAACCCGGCCAACGAACAAACCGACGTGTGGGATGCCTTCAACCAGCTGCAAACCTACAAGGACGAAATCAGCGATTTGTTCAATAGCAACGAGGCGCTGGTGGTCAGTGATGGTTGGACAGCACGCGTGGGCTCGCTCACGTCCAGCGCCGAACGGATGTTGCCCTGGCGCACCTTGGCCAGCGAGGATGACCGGCCCCGTCTGCAATGGGAACTGGAAGTGGTGGTGCGTGGCTTTTTTGCGCCGGAGTTGTTCCTCGACTACGTCCGCCACTTTGTGCTGTTCGAACAGGATGGCGATGCGGTGATCAAGAAAATCGCGGGCTATCACCAGTTCCATGCCGTGCGAGAGGCAGTACGGGCGACGGTGATTGCGGCGAGTGCGCCCGAGAAGGGTTTGCTGGAGGTGCATGAGGAGCGCGCCACCTACGGCAAAGAGGTCAAACCAGGCTCGCGCAAGGCTGGCGTGGTGTGGCACACCCAGGGCTCGGGCAAGAGCATCACCATGGCCTGTTACGCGGGCAAGCTACTGCAACAGCCGGAGATGAAGAACCCCACACTGGTGGTGGTGACAGACCGCAACGATCTGGATGGCCAGTTGTTTGCCACCTTCTGTGCGGCCAGCGATTTGCTCAAGACCACCCCCCTGCAGGCCGGCAGCCGTGATGAGTTGCGAGCGCTGCTGGCTTCGCGCCAGGCCGGCGGCATCATCTTCACGACCGTACAGAAATTTGCCCTGCTGGACGATGAGGACGAACACCCGCTGTTGTCCGACCGCTCCAATATCGTGGTCATCTCGGACGAAGCGCACCGCAGCCAATACGGCACCAAGGGGCGCTTCGATGAGAAGGCAGGCAGGTATGTGTTTGGCTATGCCAAGCACCTGCGGGATGCCCTGAAAAACGCCACGTTCATCGGTTTCACTGGCACGCCGATTGCCTTGGAAGACAAGGACACGCGGGCGGTGTTTGGCGATTACGTCAGCATTTATGACATTCAGGATGCTGTCGATGATGGCGCCACCGTGCCCATTTACTACGAAAGCCGATTGGCCAAGCTGGATGTCAAGCAGGCCGAGATCGACGCACTCAATGCGCAGGTCGAGGAGGTGGTGGAGGATGAAGAGGACATCGCCAGCCGTGAGAGGACCAAAAGCGAATGGGCCGCCTTGGAAAAGTTGGTAGGCGCCGAGCCGCGTCTGACACAAGTGGCGAAGGACCTGGTAGCGCACTTTGAAAACCGGACAGCGACCCTGGATGGCAAGGCCATGGTCGTGTGCATGAGCCGCGATATTTGTGCCCAGCTGTACCAAGCCATCGTCGCTTTGCGGCCTGATTGGCATGACGATGACCCAGAAAAAGGGGTCATCAAAGTGGTGATGACGGGTTCTGCCGCAGACAAGGAACTGCTACAGCCACACCTCTACAGCAAGCAGGTGAAGAAGCGCCTTGAAAAGCGCTTCAAGGATGCCCAAGATCCCTTGCAGCTGGTGATCGTGCGGGACATGTGGCTGACCGGGTTTGATGCACCTTGCTGCCACACCATGTATGTGGACAAGCCCATGAAGGGCCACAACCTGATGCAGGCGATTGCGCGGGTCAACCGGGTGTTCAAGAACAAGCCGGGTGGTCTGGTCGTGGACTACATCGGCATTGCCAATGAGCTGAAAGCTGCGCTCAAGACTTACACCGAGGCCAAAGGCAAAGGGGACCCCACACACAATGCGACGGAGGCTTTGGCGGTCCTGCTGGAAAAGCTCGATATCGTGCGCGGAATGATGCATGGCTGTGACTACGGCGGGTTTGAAACCAAGGCAGCGGCATTGCTGGCGCCCTGTGCCAATCATTTGTTAGGCCTGAAGGATGGCAAACAGCGTTTTCTCGACACCATGGTTGCGGTGACCAAGGCGTTTTCGCTGTGCGGCACGCTGGACGAAGCGGCTGCCTTGCGCAAGGAAATTGCCTTCTTCTCAGCCATCAAGGCCGCCATCACCAAGTTCACGACGGTGGACAAGAAGCGGTCCACTGAGGAGAAGAACAGCGTACTCAAGCAAATTCTGGACAACGCCATCGTCGCCGATGGTGTGTCGGATGTCTTTGCGCTGGCAGGTTTGGATAAACCCAATATTGGCTTGCTTTCGGACGAGTTCCTGGAAGACGTTCGCCAGATGAAAAGCCGTAACCTGGCTGTGGAGTTATTGGAAAAGTTGTTGCGCGATGAGATCAAGGCGCGGGCACGTAACAACGTGGTGCAGGAAAAAAAATACGGCGACCGTTTGCTCGAAACCTTGCGCAACTATCACAACCGCGCCATCGAAACAGCGCAGGTCATTGAAGAGCTCATCCAGATGGCCAAGGAATTCCAAGCGGTGTTGGAACGCGAGGTTCAGCTAGGGTTGGGCCGAGATGAAGTCGCCTTTTATGACGCCTTGGCCCATAACGAGAGCGCAGTGCGTGAGTTGGGTGATGAGGTTTTGAAAAAGATCGCCATCGAAATCACCGAGAAGCTGCGCGCCAGCACGACCGTGGATTGGCAGGTGCGTGAAAGCGTGCGGGCCAAGCTCCGCATCTTGGTCCGGCGTTGTTTGCAAAAGTGGAAATACCCACCAGACCGACAGCCTGAAGCGGTGGAACTGGTGCTCCAGCAGGCCGCGCAGTTATCGAACCATTGGACAGCCTAATTGCCTCAAAGCCAATCAATACCAGCGGTACGTGCTATGAAAATCATTGTTCTTGGGGCCGGTGCCTGGGGCACGGCCGTGGCCATGAGTGCTGCCCAGCATCCGGCTGGCCACGCGGTCACGCTCTGGGCGCGCAACCCCGCCCAGGTGGCGGCCATGCAGACCGAGCGCGCCAATGCGCTGTACTTACCCGACATCCCATTCCCGCCCTCGCTGGCCGTGGCGGGGGGGGATTTTGCGCCGCTGGTAGCCGGTGCGGATCTGGTGATCCTGGCTACGCCGATGGCGGCCTTGCGCAGCATGTTGCAAGCTCTGCGCGACTGCACGGTGCCAATGGCCTGGCTCTGCAAAGGCTTTGAGGCGGTGACGCCCGATGCGGCCGGTAAGGGTGGTTTTGGTCTGCTGGCCCATGAGGTCTGCGCCCAGGTGGCGCCGGGTTTGCGTGCCGGCGTGCTCAGCGGCCCCAGCTTTGCGCAGGAAGTGGCCCGCCAGCAGCCCACGGCGCTGGTGGCCGCCAGCCCCGACGCCCAGGTGCGCGATACCCTGGTGCAGGCCCTGCACAGCCCGCGCCTGCGCGTCTATGCCAACGACGACATCGTGGGCGTGGAAGTGGGGGGCGCCGTCAAGAACGTGCTGGCGATTGCCACCGGCCTGTGCGATGGGCTGGAACTGGGCCTGAATGCCCGGGCCGCCCTGGTCACCCGGGGGTTGGCAGAAATGACCCGGCTGGGTCTGGCGCTGGGCGCGCGGGCCGACACTTTCATGGGCTTGTCCGGCCTGGGCGATCTGGTGCTGACGGCCACCGGGGATCTGTCGCGCAACCGCAAGGTGGGGCTGCTGCTGGCGCAGGGGCAGACGCTGGCGCAGGCCGTCCACTCCCTGGGCCATGTGGCCGAGGGGGTCTATAGCGCCCGCACCGTGGTGCAGCGCGCCCGCCACCTGGGTGTGGACATGCCGATTGCAGAAACCGTGGTCGCGTTGCTCGACGGCCAGTTGCAGGCCGCCGAGGCAGTCACTTTGCTGATGGGGCGTGACCCAAAGGGCGAGGGCGCGGTCGGCAGCGCTTAAACGGGGGGCAATACCCCTCTCTTGCCCCCTGCGTTGCTTACAGCCCCAATTCCAGCGCCAGCAACTCGTCCACCGTCTGCCGGCGGCGGATCAGGTGGGCCTGGCCGCCATCGACCAGTACTTCTGCGATCAGCGGACGGCTGTTGTAGTTGGAGGACATCGAAGCGCCATACGCCCCCGTGTCGTGAATGACCAGCAGATCGCCCACCTGCGCGGCGGGCAGCTCGCGCGGCAGCACCACGCCGCCATCGCCCTGGGTGAAAACATCGCCCGATTCGCACAGCGGGCCAGCCACCACGGTGGGGCGGGCAGCGGCAGTGCTGCCGTCGCGGCGCAGCACGCTCATGGCGTGGAAGCTGCCGTACATCGACGGGCGCATCAATTCATTGAAGCCGGCATCGACCAGCACGAAATGGTTGCTGCCCACGTCCTTGGTGGCTCGCACCTCGGCCAGCAGAACACCGGATTCGGCCACCAGGTAGCGGCCGGGCTCGATCTCCAGGCCCAGTCGGTGACCTACGATGGCCTCGGCTTCTTTGCGGGCGGCATCCCACAGGCCGTGGTAGTGCTGCGTATCCACGACCGGATCGCCGCTGCGGTAGGGGATGGACAAGCCGCCGCCGGCCGAAATCGCCTGCAGATCGTGCCCAGCGTCGTGCGTCTGGCGCACCAGACCGACCATGGCCTGACAGACCTCGGCCAGGTGGCGGTAGTCCACGCCCGAGCCGATGTGCATGTGCAGGCCTGCCAGGTGCAGGCCATGCTGGCGGATGGCCGCCAGCGCCGCGCCCAGGTCGGCGTGCCAGATGCCGTGCTTGCTGTGCTCGCCGCCGGTGTTGGTCTTGTTGCTGTGGCCGTGGCCAAAGCCGGGGTTGATGCGCAGCCACACCGCGTGTCCAGGCGACACGGCGCCCAGCTGGTGCAGCATGTCCACCGAGCCCGCGTTGACCGGCACGCCATGCTCGACCACGCAGGCCAGCGTCGCCGCATCGAACAGGTCGGCGGTGAACACGATCTCGGAGGGCTCGCCGCCGGCCTTGAAACCGGCCGCCAGCGCCCGCTGGATCTCGCCGCGCGAGACTGCGTCCACCTTCACGCCCTGTTCGCGCATCAGGCGCAGGATGTGGATGTTGGAGCAGGCCTTCTGCGCGAAACGGATGGTCTCGAAATGCCCCAGCTGCGCGATGCGCTCGCGGATGGTGGCGGCGTCGTACACCCACAGCGGGGTGCCAAACTGGTCGGCCAGGGACCAGAGTTGTTCGGGGCTAAACGGGTTGGACATGCTCAGGCACCACGCAAAAAAGCCCCGGGTGCGGGGCTTAAAAAGTTGGCGGAGACTGTGAGATTCGAACTCACGGACGGTTGCCCGTCGGCAGTTTTCAAGACTGCTGGTTTAAACCACTCACCCAAGTCTCCGAAGCGAGCAATTGTAACTGCTGGGACGCCCCGGATGAGTGAAGCGGCTATGGCTGTCCAGTGTGGATCTGGGGCTGTAAAGCCAATCAATCGAGCATTTTTAGCGGTCAAAGCGTGATTTGGTCGGCGTTTTTAGAAAGACTCCCAATCGCCTTCGTCATCTTGGCTCTTCTTGGAGGGGAGCGTTGCTGGAGGGGCCTTGAGCTTGGGTGCTATCGCAGATTGATTGGCTGCTGCAGGTGCTTTTGCTTTCTTCACAGAGGGGGCTGGCAACGGTGTGTCGGGCTGGGTAGATCTCGATGGAGCAGAGTGCGTGGGTTGGCTTGAAGATAGGCTCGGCGTCCGATAGGAAGAGGGAACATGGCTGCCCACATTGAAAACTGAGACCACATCTGCCAGCTTTTGAGCCTGATCTCGGAGCGCGGCAGCCGCAGCGGCGGATTCTTCTACCAAGGCGGCATTTTGTTGTGTCATCTGGTCTAGGTTGCCCACTGCACGGTTGACCTGTTCAATACCTTCGCGCTGCTCGGACGACGCCGATGAGATTTCCGCAATGAGATCGCTGACTTGGCGCACACCACTGACAATTTCGTCCATGGCAACGCCGGCTTCTCCTACCTGCTGAGACCCTGCGTCTACGCTTAGGACAGAAGCGTTGATGAGTTCTTTGATTTCCTTTGCCGCTTCGGCACTGCGTTGCGCCAAGGTTCTGACTTCACCTGCCACCACTGCAAAGCCGCGACCTTGCTCGCCTGCGCGCGCGGCTTCCACCGCAGCATTCAACGCCAGGATGTTGGTTTGAAACGCAATCCCATCGATGACGCCAATGATGTCACTGATGCGCCGTGAGCTTTCCGTGATTTGTTGCATGCTCTGCACCACTTGCCCCACCACGGTGCCGCCTCGCTGTGCGGCTTCTGCCGCATTGATTGCGAGTTGGTTGGCCTGCCGCGCCGTGTCAGCCGACTGGGTGACCGTACTGGTGATTTGTTCCAGGCTCGCGGCGGTCTCTTCCAAGTTGGCTGCAGTTTGCTCCGTCCGTGAAGACAAATCCTGATTGCCGCTGGCGATCTCTGAAGATGCGGCAGAGACAGACTCAACCCCGCTACGCACCTCCGATACCAAGGTACGCAGGCGCTGTGACATGTCATCAAACGATTGCAGCAACTCGCCAAACTCGTCTTTGCGGTTCCGTTCCAGGTTCTGGCTCAGATCTCCCGCGCTGATGACTTTGGCTGCTGCCACCGTGCGGTGCAGTGGAATCGTGATGGAGCGCACTAGTCGATAGGTCAGAAAGACGGCTATGCCGAAAACACCCAAGGCAGTCAGGCTACTGAGCAGGGCTGCCTGCTGTTTTGCCTCTTCGGCTGCCTGCTTGACCCGAGCAAGCTCCGCCTGTTCTACCTTCAAAAAATCTTGCAGTGCGCCGATCAGGATACCTGCTGCCGGTTCAAACTCCTGAGTGGTGAAGCGATGGGTGGCTGCCGGGTCTCCTTGTGCTTTGATTTCGGGGAGCTTCTTCAGCAGTGCCAAGGCGGAGGCCCGTGTCTTGAAAACCGTCTCAAACGCCTGTTTCTCTGCCTCCGTGGTGATAGCGGCTTTGATCTGGCCCTGCAACTCTGTGATCTTGGCCGAGTCTGCTGTGCTACGTTGACTGATCGATTTGGCGGCTACGGGATCGTCAATGTAGATAAATGCCATGGTGCGCTCGATCACCGTCTCAGTGAGTCCGAGCCAACGGGTACTTCGCGTAATGCTGAGTTCGTGGGCTTCCACTTCTTTGAGCGCATGGTTCATCACTGAACCCAGTTGGTAGAGGGTGAACCCGGCGGCCAAACTCAACACCACTAGCAGCCCTAAAACCACTCCCCACAACTTGTGCGCAACACGTAAGTCATCTAATTTCATTGTCGCTTCCCCTGTTTTTCGCTGCGAATGAGCAACGATGGACTGAAGTTTTACCACACCCTTTTTGGGGTTTTGGGGTTTTGGGGTTTTGGGGTTTTGGGGGTGTTCTTTGGTTGGCTGAAGTGGTGGTTCTTGAGCGTTTTGCTCCGGGTTGGTGCCAGATCAATGCATTCGGGGGGCGGGCTTGGTATGCTGTTTTCACCCTCATTGTGGGTTTATAGGAGTTTTGCAATGACTTTCTCGATCAAAGACCAGCTGACCGGCCGCCGTACCTTCATCCTCCAGACCGTGGGCGCCACGGTGGCGCTGGCGGCAGGTGCTTCGGCGCAAGCCCAAGCCATGCTGGCTGAGAACGATCCCCAGGCCACGGCCCTGGGCTACAAGGCCGACGCCACCAAGGTGGACAAGGCCAAGCAGCCCAAGTACGCCGCTGGTCAGAACTGCGCCAACTGCGCCCTGTACCAGGGCAAGGCCAGCGATGCGGCTGGTGGCTGCCCGCTGTTCGCTGGCAAGCAAGTGGCCGGCAAGGGCTGGTGCAGCGCCTGGGCCAAGAAGGGCTGATTTCCGCAGCTCCCGCAAAAAAGCCGCCCCGCAGTCAATCTGCCGGGCGGCTTTTTTTACATCCCCAGCGATTTGAGCAGTGCGGTGGTTTCGTCGTCTGCAGACGAGGGCGCTGCGCCCGAGGGGGCAGCCTGATCAGCCTGGTTCTGCGCATCGGCCAGCAGTGCATCGGGGTCGGGCGCTTCCTGCGGGGCAAAGTCCACCAGCTTGATGAACTCCGTGCGGTCCATCGCCAGTTCCAGGTAAAAGATATGGTTCTTGGCGGTGTAGAAGGTCACGCGCCGGGCCTCGGGCTTGTCGAGGTTGGCATCCACGCTCAGCATGACCTGCTTGTTCAGCACCAGCATCTTGGGTTGGTTCTGGGTGATGTGGGTCTGGAACTCGCGGCGCACCTTGCCAGTGAAGTCGCCGACCACCTGGTTCATCAGCTCACCCATCACGTTGCTGACCTCGTCCGAGGTGAATGAGGAGGCTAAGTCCTCCCGGGACATGCCCATGTTCAGCAGGTAGCTCTCGTACAGCTCCATCGCTGCTGCGGCCGAGAAATTGATGATCACCAGCCCCGAGAAGCCGCCGTCAAACAGCACAAAGCAGCCAATGTCGGGCTTGAGGCAGGTCTTGTGGATGCGCTGCACCATGCCCGAGTACTGCACCTGGGTCTGGGTGGCCACGCTCAGCACGCGGGTGACGGAGTTGCACAGGCTCAGCAGCAGGTCTTCGGTGCCATACACCACGGGGTTGGGGAGCGCATTCATGGGGGATCGGTCTTTGTGAAAGGGGGACGGTGGGCTGGGTGAGCTTCGGGGCAGGCCACCAATATACGAGAGGCAAGGGCCTCACTGCCCCCGGATGGCCCGGACCAGCGCCTGGGTGTTGTGCCGCATCATGGCCACATAGCTGTCGGCCGGCCCGCCCGGAGGCGACAGCGAATCGGAAAACAGCTTGCCCGACGACTTCACCCCGGTTTCGCGGGCGATCTGGTCGATCAGGCGGGTGTCGGAGATGGATTCGACGAACAGGGCCTGGATCTTTTCGCGCTGGATCTGCCGCACGAGCTGGCCTACACCCTTGGCGGAGGCCTCGCTTTCGGTGCTCACACCTTGGGCGGCCAGAAAGCGCACGTCGTAGGCCTGGCGGTAGTAGGCAAAGGCGTCGTGCGAGGTGATGACCTTGCGCTGCGCGGGCGGGATGGCCGCCCATTGCGCGCGGATGTCGGCATCCAGCGCGTCGAGTTCCTGGCGGTAAGCGCTGGCGTTGCGCTGGTAGCTCGGGCAGCTGGCCGGGTCGGCCTGGCACAGGCCCTTGGCAATCGTGGCCACGTACTGAACCACATTGCGCACGTCCTGCCAGGCATGGGGGTCGGCGTTGCCGTGGCTATGGTCATGGCCCTTTTTGCTGTGCGCATGGCCGCCGTGGCTGCCTTGCAGTGGCTGAATGCCTTGACTGGCCACCACCTGCAGGCCCCGGTAATTGGCGGATTGGATCAGCCGGCTCATCCAGCCCTCGAAGCCCAGGCCGTTGGCGAACACGACCTTGGCCTGACTCAACTGCCGGGCCTGGGTGGGCGTGGGCTGGAAGACATGGCTGTCGGCGCCGGGGGCGACCAGCACATCGACCTGCACCTGCTCCCCGCCCACGCGGCGCACCAGGTCGCCCAGGATGCTGAAGCTGGCAACCACCGGGATGGGCGTGCCGGTGTGCTGGCTACTCTGGGCCAGCGCCGGTGCCGCCCACAGAGGGGCAAAGGCGAGCAGGATGGTGCGGCGAAGCAAGGGCAGGGAAGACAAGTGGGCAAAGCGCATGGGCAAAGAGTTTTAACCCTTGAGGTGGGTGCTGGGCGGGCGCTGGTGGCGCAGCAGGCCATTGGGCGCCAGCAGCATCGACACGGCATAGACCAGGCCCAGGTTCAGCACGATGCTGGGGCTGGTCGGCCAGTCGGCGTGGTAGGACAGCAGCAGGCCAGCGACGCAGGCGGTCAGCGCAATCAGCACGGCGGCGCAGAGCATGGCATCGAGTTGTTTGAACCAGAGGCGGGCGGTGGCGGCGGGCAGGATCATCAGGCCCACGGCCATCAGTGTGCCCAGCGCATGAAAGCCCGCCACCAGGTTGATCACCAGCAGCCCCATGAAACCGTAGTGCGCGACCGGGCTCCAGCGGCTGACCCGGCGCAGAAAGCCGGGGTCCAGGCATTCCAGCACCAGCGGGCGGTACAGCACGGCCAGGCTGAGCAGGGTGGTGGTGGCAATGCCACCCAGCAGCTGCAGGGCGTCGTCGTCCAGCGCCAGCACCGTGCCAAACAGCACATGCAGCAAATCCACGTTATTGCCCCGGGTGGAGACCAGCAGCACCCCCAGCGCCAGCGACAGCAGGTAGAACGCCGCCATGCTGGCGTCCTCGCGCAGGGCGGTGTGGCGCGCGACCACGCCCGAGCCAATGGCCACCAACAGGCCGGCGACGATGCCCCCCACCGTCATCGCGCCCAGCGACAGACCCGCAAACAGGTAGCCGATGGCAGCGCCGGGCAGGATGGCGTGGGCCATCGCGTCGCCCGTCAGGCTCATGCGGCGCAGCAGCAGGAACACGCCGACAGGCGCCGCGCTCAGCGACAGCGCCAGGCAGCCAGCCAGCGCCCGGCGCATGAAACCGAATTCAGCAAAAGGACTGAACAAGGTCCAGAGGGTCCATTCATCACCGGTCATCGCGGCAGATCCAGGGAAGGTGAATGCGTGTGCCCCGGCGCATGGGCGTGCGAATGGGGATGGAGATGGGGATGCACATGCCCGTCATGCCCATGGGCGTGCGGCGCAGCGGGCAGCACATGGGGCTCGCAGGGTTCGGCCTCGTCCTCGAAGGGCTCGCGCATGTCCAGCGCGCGTTGCCAGTTGGCGGGGGTCAGGGCCTCAGCGCTGGGGCCAAAGGCCACCAGCTCGCGCGCCAGCAGCAGGGTGTGCGGAAAGGCCGAGGCCGCCAGTGCCAGGTTGTGCAGCGACACCAGCACCGTCTTGCCCTGGGCATGCCAGCCTTGCAGCAGGCCCATCAGCACCTCGGTAGTGCGGGCATCGACCGCGGCGAAGGGCTCGTCCAGCAGCACGACGGGCGCATCCTCCAGCATCAGCCGGGCGAACAGCGCGCGTTGCAACTGGCCACCCGACAAGGTATCGATCCCCCGGCGTTCAAAGCCTTGCAGGCCGACGGCCGCCAGCGCGGCGTGGCAACGGGCCATGTGGTGGCTGCCAATCCGGCCCAGCGCGCCGACTTCGTGCCACAGGCCCATGGCGACCAGGTCCTGCACTTGAATGGGAAAGCCCATGTCCAGCCCATGGTGCTGCGGGTGGTAGGCCACGCGCAGGCCGTCCAGGCCGTGAACTTGGCCTTCAATGGGGCGCATCTCGCCGGCCAGGGCCTTGAGCAAGGTCGATTTGCCCGCGCCGTTGGGCCCGACCAGCGCCACCAGCGCGCCGGCGGGGATGTGCAGCGACAGGTGGTGGACGGCGGGGTGTTCGTCATAGCCCAGCGTCAGGTGCTCCAGCGTCAGGGCACCGAGGGCGGGGGATGGGGTGCGCGCGCGGCGGTCGCGGGGGGCAAACCAGGGCATGGTCGTCAGACCGCCACGGGTTGCAGGGCCAGGAACACGCCGCTCCCCAGCAGCGCGGACAGCAGCAGGGCACCGGCCAGGCGGGTCCAGACCGACTGCAACAGCAGGGTGCGCGGGGTGGAAAACGGGGAGGAGGACATGGCGGGTGAAGAGGGCGCGGGGCGCGATCATATAGCAAGCCATTTGCATTAGGCGGTGGCTGGGTCGGCTGTTGTATAAACCCAGGCATCGCCCTCCGGGGTTGGAAAACAGGGCCTGGCCGATGGCGGCTCTGGCGCAGCAAAGGACATGGCATGAAGTGGTCCCGTGGGATCTGGATGGTGGGTGGCGCAGTACTGGTGGGGGGCTTTCTGGCCTACCAGGGCTGGCAGCGCGCGCAGCACGCGGGGCCCGGCCCCGGTTTTGTCAGTGGCAATGGCCGCATCGAGGCTGTACCCATCGACGTGGCCACCCGGCTGCCTGGCCGCATCGTGGACATCCTGGTGCGCGAGGGCGATGTGGTGAGCGCCGGTCAGCCCCTGGCCCGCATGCAGATCGACAGCCTGCAAGCCCAGCGTGACGAAGCCTTGGCCCGTCTGGAACAGGCCCGCCAGGCGGTGGCCGGCGCCCAGGCCCAGGTGGCGCTGCGCGAGAGCGACCACCAGGCCCTGCTGGCGGTGGTGGCCCAGCGCGAGAGCGACCTGGACGCCGCCCAGCGCCGCCTGGCCCGCTCCCAGGCGCTGGCCGCCGAAGGCGCCGCCTCGAACCAGGAACTGGACGACGACCGTGCCCGCGTGCGCAGCGTGCAGGCCGCGCTGGTCGCCGCGAAGGCCCAGGCCCAGGCGGCGGTGGCAGGCATCGCGGCGGCCCGCACCCAGGTGGACAGCGCCCGTTCCAACGTGACCGCCGCGCAGGCCACCTTGACGCGCATCGATGTGGAGCTGGCCGACAGCACCCTCAAGGCCCCGCGCGATGCCCGCGTGCAATTCGCGTCGCCCAGCCGGGCGAGGTACTGGGCGCCGGCGGCAAGGTGCTGAATTTGGTGGACCTGAACGACGTGTCCATGACCTTCTTCCTGCCCGAGACCGTTGCCGGCCGCGTGGCGCTGGGCAGCGAGGTGCGCATCGTGCTCGACGCCGCGCCGGACCATGTGATCCCGGCCACCGTGTCGTTTGTCGCCAGCACCGCGCAGTTCACCCCCAAGACCGTGGAGACTGCCAGCGAGCGGCAAAAGTTGATGTTCCGCGTCAAGGCGCAGATTCCGCCCGCGCTGCTGCAAAAGTACCAGGCCCAGGTCAAGACCGGCTTGCCAGGGGTGGCTTGGCTCAAGCTGGATGCCCAGGCCACTTGGCCGCCGCAGCTGGCCCAGACTGTCGCCCCCTGAGTTTTTAGGTGTTTTTGGCCTCCAGCCCAATGAATACCAGCGGTATTAGCTATCAAAATGATGGCAAAGAGCCCCGGCCAGCCGAGTGTCTGCCCCCCATCGCCCGCCTGCAGGACATCGCCCTGCGCTACGGCGCGGTGACGGCGATCGATGGCATCACGCTGGACCTGCCCGCGGGCCGCATGGTGGGGCTGATCGGCCCCGATGGCGTGGGCAAGTCCAGCCTGCTGGCGCTGCTCTCGGGTGCGCGCCAGTTGCAAAAGGGGCAATTGGAGGTGCTGGGTGGCGACATGGCCCGCGCCCGCCATCGGCGCGCGGTGTGCCCGCGCATTGCCTACATGCCGCAGGGCCTGGGCAAGAACCTCTACCCCACGCTGTCGGTCGAGGAAAACCTGCAGTACTTCGCCCGTCTGTTTGGCCACGATGCCGTCGAGCGCCGCCGCCGCATCGACGCGCTGACCCAGTCCACCGGCCTGCACCCGTTCCTGGACCGGCCCGCTGGCAAGCTCTCGGGCGGGATGAAGCAGAAGCTCGGCCTGTGCTGCGCGCTGATCCACGACCCCGACCTCCTCATCTTGGATGAGCCCACCACCGGCGTGGACCCCTTGGCCCGCGCGCAGTTCTGGGCGCTGATCGACGGCATCCGCGCCAGCCGCCCCGGCATGAGCGTGGTCGTGGCCACCGCCACCATGGACGAGGCGCGGCGCTTTGATTGGCTGGTCGCGATGGACGCCGGCCGCGTGCTGGCCACCGGCACCCCGGCCGAGTTGCTGGCGCGCACCGGCCTGCACAGCCTGGAGGCCGCCTTCATCGCCCTGCTGCCCGAGGCCCGCCGCGCCGGCCATGCGCCGGTGGTCGTGCCGCCGCTGGCCACAGGCCCCGAGGCCGAAATCGCCATCGAGGCCGAGGGCCTCACCATGCGCTTTGGCGACTTTGTGGCCGTGGACGGCGTGAGCTTTCGCATCCGCCGGGGCGAGATTTTTGGCTTTCTCGGCTCCAACGGCTGTGGCAAGACCACGACGATGAAGATGCTGACCGGCCTGTTGCCCGCCTCCGAAGGCCAGGCCCGGCTGTTCGGCCACCCGGTCGATCCGCACGACCTGGCCACGCGGCGGCGGGTGGGCTACATGTCGCAGTCCTTCTCGCTGTACGGCGAGCTGACGGTGGCGCAGAACCTGGTGTTGCACGCCCGCCTGTTCCATGTGCCCGAGGCCCAGGTGCCTGTGCGCGTGCAGGCCATGGCGGCGCGCTTTGGCCTGGGCGAGGTGCTGGACAGCCTGCCCGACACCCTGCCGCTGGGCCTGCGCCAGCGCCTGTCGCTGGCCGTGGCCATGGTGCACCAGCCCGAGCTGCTGAT
>CAZQXQ010000023.1:0-21904 GCA_964597235.1 uncultured Burkholderiaceae bacterium
TGCCGCTGCGCATGGAGCGCCATGTGCGCAACACCGAAAAGATCGTCGAATTCCTCGCCGCGCACCCCATGGTGGAGCGGGTCGGCCACCCGATGCTGCCCAGCCACCCCAGCCACGCGCTGGCGCAAAAGCTGTTGCCGCGCGGCGCGGGGGCAGTGTTCAGCTTTGACATCAAAGGGAGCCGCGCCCAGGGCAAGGCCTTCATCGAAAGCCTGAAGCTCTTCAGCCACCTGGCCAATGTGGGCGACTGCCGCAGCCTGGTCATCCACCCGGCCAGCACCACGCATTTCCGCATGGACGACGCAGCCCTGGCCGCTGCCGGCATCACCCAGGGCACGATTCGCCTGTCGGTGGGCCTGGAAGATGCCGCCGACCTGATCGACGACCTCAAACGCGCCCTGAAAGCGGCTGAAAAGGCCGCAGAAAAAGCCGGAGCCTGACCATGGAAATCAACGTTCAAGGCCACCCCAGCTACTGCTACACCGGCGGCCGTCCCTTCGACCCTGCCCTGCCGACCGTGGTGCTGGTGCACGGCGTGCTGTGCGACCACAGCGTCTGGGCGCTGCAAAGCCGCTACCTGGCCCACCACGGCTGGAACGTGCTGGCCGTGGACCTGCCCGGCCATGGCCGCAGCGGGGGCAACGCGCCGGACACGGTGGAAGAAGCCGCTGCCTTTGTCGTGGCGCTGCTCGATGCCCTGGGCGTGCAACGCGCCGCGCTGGTGGGCCACAGCTGGGGCTCGCTGATCGCGCTGGAAGCCGCTGCCAAGTTGGGCCCAAGAGCCAGCCACCTGGTGCTGGTGGGCACGGCCTACCCCATGCAGGTCTCGCCCGCGCTGCTGGATGCGGCCCTGAACGAGCCCGAAAAGGCGCTGAAGATGGTCAACGTCTTCTCGCGCAGCACGCTGGCGGCGCCGCCCTCGGCGCTGGGCCCCGGCACCTGGGTCTATGGTGCCAGCCTGGCGCTGGGCCGCAAGGTGCTGCGCAGCAACCCCACGCAAAACGTGTTCCACAGGGGTTTTCTGGCCTGTGACCGCTACCGGGGCGGCGAGGCAGCCATCGCACAGATTCAGTGCCCGGTCGGCTTTGTGCTGGGCGCCCAGGACCAGATGACCCAACCCAAGGCCGCGCGCACGCTGATCGATGGCGCCCGGGCTGCGGGCAAGGCGGTAACCGTGGTGAACCTGCCCGTGGGCCACCACCAGATGACCGAGGCGCCCGACGCGACGCTGTTCGCGATCCGGGATTTTCTGGTCAAAAAATGATCAAAAAGGGCGCTAGCCCTTTAAATACCAGCGGCAGCAGCTACTGATTCAGTAGCAAATCCGCAAGCTTCAGCTGCTGCAGCCTCGCCCCTTGCCAGAACGGCGCCAGGCTGTCCGCCTGGTCCAGCAGCAGGCGCTGCACCAGGGGGGCCAGCGGCGTGGTGGCGGGATCGGCCAGCAGCACCCAGCGGGGTTCGGCCGCAGACGCGGCGGCCACACCGACCTGGCCCACCCATTCCAGTGCGGCCAGGGTGTCCAGCACGGGCGCCAGCCGCGCTTCGGGCACCGCCAGGCGCTGGGTCAGCGCCGCAGTGGCCAAGCCCTGGACGGGGGTAGCGCGGGCCTCGGCCAAGGCTTGCAAGGACTCCACGGCCAGCTGGAAGGACGCACCGGCCCCCAGCTCGCGCCGGGTACCGCCATTGCCCAAGGCCACCAGCGTGGGCAAGCTGGCGGTGAACACCGCACCAAACAACACCACGCCCCAGGCCACATAAATCCAGATCAGCAGGATGGGCACCGTGGCAAAGGTGCCGTAGATCAGTGAATAGGTCGGCACCTGTACCAGGTACAGCGTCAGCAGGGATTTAGCCCCCTCCAGGCACAAGGCCACCAGCCCGCCGCCGACCCAGGCATGGCGCCAGCGCACGGGCGTATTCGGCACAAAGCGGTACAGCACCGCCATGCCACCGGCCAACACCACCAGGCCCAGCGAATCGAACAGCAGCGCTAGGCCATGCGGCAGGACGCTGCCCAGCCAACCGGCAGATGCCGCAGTCATGGTGCCAGTCAAGGCCAGGCTGGCGGCCAGCACCATCGGCCCCACGGTGAGCGCGGCCCAGTACATCAGCAGGCGCTGGCCCAGCGGACGCAGACGGGGCACGCGCCAAATGCCGTTGAGCGTGCGGTCGATGGTCAGGATCAGCGCCAGCGCCGTCACCACGAAAAAGCCGATACCGACCGCCCCCAGCCGGCTGGCCTTGGACGCGAACTGCGTCAAATAGCCCAGCACCTGCTTGGAGATGCTCTCGGGCACCAGGCTCTCGAACAGCCAGCGCTGCAGCACTTCCTGCAACTTGCCAAAGATCGGAAACGCGGTGAAGGCCGCCAGCATCACCGTCAGCAGCGGCACCAGCGCCAGCACGGTGGTGAAGGTCAGGCTGCTGGCGGTGACGCCCAGGCGCTCCTCGCGAAAGCGGTCGCGCAGCGTGGCCAGGGCGGTTTTCCAGGGGAAATGGGCAATGCGAACATGCCAGGCAGGTCGCCCGCCGGGTGCCCGCGAAACAGGGGAAGACATGCCCGATATGATGCCAGCCCGATGAATGCCCCCCTCCCCCACACCCTCTCCCCTTCCGCTGGCAACGCCGTGGCCCTGACCCGCTGGCTGGCGACCGGCAGCCTGGTCGCCCTGATTGTTTTGTGCTTGGCCTGGGAGCTGGTGCTCGCCCCCGTACGCCCCGGCGGCTCGTGGCTAGCGCTCAAGGCGCTGCCGCTGTGCATTCCGCTGGCGGGCCTGCTCAAAAACCGCATGTACACCTACCGCTGGGTCAGCTTGGTGGTGTGGCTGTATTTCACCGAGGGCGTGGTGCGCGGTTGGAGCGACAAGGGCACCAGCCAAGTCCTGGCCCTGGTCGAGGTGGCGCTGTGCCTGGCCCTGTTCACCGCCTGCACCCTGCATGTGCGGCTGCGCCAGCGCAATGCGCGCGTCCAGGCCGCGGCGCTAGAAACGGCTGCCACGCCCTAAAACCCACAAGGATTGCCCTCATGACCGCTCCCCTGCCCGCGCTGCTGCGCGAGATCGTCGGCCCCGCCCATGTGCTCACGCCGGACCAGCATGACCTGGCCAGCTACGAGCAAGACTGGCGCAAGCGCGGCCGGGGCCGGGCGCTGGCCGTCGTGCGCCCGGGCAGCACCGCCGAAGTCGCCGCCGTGGTGCGGGCCTGCGCTGCGCACGGCCACCCCATCGTGCCGCAGGGCGGGAACACCAGCCTGTCGGTCGGCTCCACGCCAGATGGCTCGGGCCGCGAAGTGGTGCTCAGCCTGCAGCGCATGAACGCGGTGCGGGCGCTGGACAAAGACAACCTCACGCTCACCGTGGAAGCCGGTTGCATCCTGCAACAGGTGCAGCAGGTGGCGCAGGACGCGGGACTGCTGTTCCCGCTGTCGCTGGCCGCCGAGGGCAGCTGCACGATCGGCGGCAACCTGGGGACGAACGCCGGCGGCACCCAGGTGCTGCGCTACGGCAACGCGCGCGAGCTCTGCCTGGGCCTGGAAGTGGTCACCGCGCAAGGCGAGGTCTGGGATGGCCTGCGCGGCCTGCGCAAGGACAACACCGGTTACGACCTGCGCGACCTGTTCATTGGCAGCGAAGGCACGCTGGGCATCATCACCGCCGCCACGCTCAAGCTCTTTCCCGAGCCTGCCGCCCGTCTCACCGCCTGGGCGGCCGTGCCCAGCATGGCGGCCGCCGTCGCCCTGCTGGGCCTGGCCCGCCAGCACCTGGATGCGGGCCTGACCGGCTTTGAGGTGATGGGCCAGTTCGCGCTGAGCCTGGTCGGCAAACACCTGCCGCAGTTGCGCATTCCCTTTTTGGGACAAGCGGATGCGCCCTACTGCGTGCTGCTGGAAAACGCCGACAGCGAATCCGAAGCCCATGCCCGCGAACGCTTCGAGGCCCTGCTGGCCGAAGGTTTTGACGCCGGCTGCGTGCTCGACGCAGTGGTCGCCGAAAGCCTGGCCCAGGCCCAGCAGCTCTGGCAGGTGCGCGAGAGCATTCCGCTGGCGCAGTCGCTGGAAGGTCTGAACATCAAGCACGACATCAGCGTGCCGATTTCGCACATCCCCGCCTTCGTTGCCGACACCGACGCCCGACTGGCGCGCGAGATTCCCGGCGTGCGGCTGGTCAACTTTGGCCATTTGGGTGACGGCAACCTGCACTACAACGTGCAAGCGCCCGAGGGCAGCGACGCCGCCGCCTTCCTGCGCGAACAGGAGGACCGGGTCAACCACCTTGTTTATGAATCCGTGGCCGCGTTTGGCGGCTCGTTCTCCGCCGAGCATGGCGTGGGCGCGCTGAAGGTGGAGGAATTGCAGCGCTACCAATCGCCGGTGGCGCTGGGCCTGATGCGGGCCGTCAAGCAGGCGCTGGACCCGCAGGGGCTGTTCAATCCGGGGCGGATGCTGGGGTCCAGCGACACGAATCACTCCTAAAAAGAGAGCTAATACCGCTTGTATTCATTGGCCTAAAGCCCGATTTGACCTAAAAATCTCCCGATGGACGCCGGGTCCCAAGCCCTACAATCGCCGCCTTCGTTTTCTGCCGCCCTGCGCCGCCCCCCCACCATGACCACCCGCCCCATTCGCACCCCGTACGAAGACCTGATGCGCCATGTGTTCGAGCATGGCGTGGCCAAGGAGGACCGCACCGGCACGGGCACACGCAGCGTGTTTGGCCACCAAATGCGATTCGATTTGCGCGAGGGCTTTCCGCTGGTGACCACCAAGAAGGTGCACCTCAAATCCATCATCCTGGAGCTGCTGTGGTTCCTGCGCGGCGACCGTAATGTGCGCTGGCTGCAGGAACGCGGCTGCACCATCTGGGACGAATGGGCCCGCGAAGATGGCGACCTGGGCCCGGTGTACGGCGTGCAGTGGCGCAGCTGGCCCACGCCGGACGGCGGCCACATCGACCAGATCAGCCAGGTACTGGAGACGCTGCGCAGCAACCCCGATTCGCGCCGCATGCTGGTCAGCGCCTGGAACGTGGCCGATCTGGACCAGATGGCCTTGATGCCCTGCCACGCGCTGTTCCAGTTCTACGTCGCGCCCGCCCAGGCCCCGGGCGAGCGCCCCCGGCTGAGCTGCCAGCTCTACCAGCGCAGTGCCGACATCTTCCTGGGCGTGCCCTTCAACATTGCCAGCTACGCGCTGCTGACCCACATGGTGGCCCAGCAATGCGACCTGGACGTGGGCGATTTCATCTGGACGGGGGGCGATTGCCACATTTACGCCAACCATTTCGGCCAGGTGCGCACCCAGCTGGGCCGCGAGGCCTACCCTTTCCCCACCCTGCACATCGCCCGCCGCCCGGCCAGCCTGTTCGACTACGCACTGGAAGACTTCGAGGTGCGGAACTACCAGTGCCACCCGGCCATCAAGGCGCCGGTGGCTGTCTGAGCCCCCAGCGCGCATCGTTTTCTTTTCTTTACTAAACGAGACCTCTCCATGTCTTCCGGCGGATTCCACGTACACGGCCCCCACGACCATGCCATTGAGCACGCCACCCACGGCCATGCGCCCGAGCACGGCCATGGCGAAGGCGGCAGCCACACCAACCAGATTGCCATGTTCACCGCCATCGCGGCCACGGTGGGCGCGCTGTTCTCCTACATGGGCGGCGCCACCCAGGCCAATGCCGGGCTGTACAAGAACAACGCGGCCATCAAGAAGACCGAGGCCTCGAACCAGTGGAATTACTTCCAGGCCAAGAGCACCAAACAATCGCTGGCCGAGGTCTCGCGCGACCTGACGCCCAATCCGGAAGAAAAAGCCAAGTACCAGGGCAAGATCGACCGCTACGAAAAAGAGAAAAACGAGATCAAGACCGCCGCCGAAGCCCTGGAAACCGAGGCCAAGGAATGGGATGCCAAGTCCGACGCGCAGATGCACGAACACCACCGCTGGGCCCAGGCCACCACCGCGCTGCAGGTGGCGATCGCGCTGGCGGCGATCGCGTTGCTGACGCGCAAGAAATGGCTGGAAATCGGCATGTACGGCGTGGGCGCCATCGGCACCGGCATCGGCGTGCTGGCCTTCCTGCACATCTGAAGGCCACGGAAGGCCCCCAACACCATGCCCCTGCACCTGATTTATGCCCGCGCCGCCAACGGCGTGATCGGCAAGGACAACGCCCTGCCCTGGCACCTGCCGGAAGACCTGGCGCATTTCAAGCAGCTG
Source organism: uncultured Burkholderiaceae bacterium (assembly GCA_964597235.1). GTDB lineage: Bacteria > Pseudomonadota > Gammaproteobacteria > Burkholderiales > Burkholderiaceae_C > CAYZPX01. Next base: position 6,218 of record CAZQXQ010000023.1, read on the forward strand.
ACCCAAGGGTGCCCGGTCATCATGGGCCGCAAGACCTGGGATTCGCTGCCACCGCGCTTTCGGCCGCTGCCAGGGCGGCAGAACATCGTCGTCACCCGCCAGCCGGACTGGCGGGCTGCGGGGGCCGAGCGTGCCGCCAGCCTGGAAGCCGCCATGGCCCTGTGCGCGCCGCAGGCTACCGCCTGGGTGATCGGCGGTGCCCAGCTTTACGCCCAGGCCCTGCCCCTGGCCGACCGGGTTGAAGTGACTGAAATCCACCAGGCTTTCGACGGCGACGCCCATTCCCCCGCCCTGGGGCCCGAATGGCAGGAAACCGCCCGCGAAGCCCACACCAGCGCTACGACGGGGCTGGGGTTCAGCTTTGTGCGCTTTGAGCGGCGGTCCACCAGCACTCGCGCCTGACCACCTCCACCGGAGATGCCCCGATGAAACTCGCGACGTGGAACGTCAACTCCCTCACCGTGCGCCTGCCCCAGGTGCTGGACTGGCTGGCCGCCAACCCGGCAGAGGTGCTGTGCCTGCAGGAACTCAAGCTCACCGACGACAAGTTTCCGCACATGGAGCTGCAGGCGGCTGGCTACGAATGTGCGGTATTCGGGCAAAAGACCTACAACGGCGTGGCCATCCTGAGCCGCTACCCTTTGCGGGACGTGGTGAAGAACATTCCCGGGTTTGACGACGAGCAAGCCCGGGTGATTGCCGCCACGGTGGACACGCCCCACGGCCCGCTGCGCGTGCTCAACGCCTATTTCGTGAACGGGCAGGAGCCTGGTTCGGACAAGTTTGCCTACAAGCTGCGCTGGCTCAAAGCCTTGCTGGACTGGACGCGCGCCGAACTGGCGCAGCACCCGCAACTGGCCCTGCTGGGTGACTTCAACGTGGCGCCCGAGGACCGCGACTCCTACGACCCCGAGGGCCTGCGCGACACCATCCACCACACGCCGGAGGAGCGGGCGCATTTCCTGTCGCTGCTGGACCTGGGCCTGCACGACGCCTTCCGGCTGTTCGAGCAGCCGCCCAAGACCTTCTCGTGGTGGGACTACCGGATGCTGGGCTTCCAGAAAAACCGGGGCCTGCGCATCGACCACATCCTGGTCAGCGAGGCGCTGCGCACGCGGGTCACGGCCTGCCAGATCGACCGTGCCCCGCGCAAATGGCCCAAACCCAGCGACCACGCGCCAGTGATCGCCACGCTGGCGGATTGACCAGAATCTCCACCATCGCAGGCTGGTAGCGTTGGCAACGCCCGCGCTCAAAAATCGCTTGACGCAGTCAGGCGGTGATGTTGTCGGTCACTGCCACTACCCGGTTACGGCCTCCGCGCTTGGCGGCATAAAGTGCCTGGTCGGCCAGTCGGATCAGGTCAGATGGTGCAACGCCCTCGTTGACCGACACAGTGGCGACCCCCAAGCTGATGGTGACCTTGCCCTCAGGGCTCCCGGGGTGATGAAGCGCAAGGGCCAGCACTGATTCGCGTAACAGCTCACCTAAACGTGGCGCGTTGGCCGCATCCATCGAAGTCAACATCGCAAACTCCTCACCGCCGTAACGGGCCAGCAAGTCACCCGACCTCGCCGCATGCACCCGCAGCGCCTTCGCCAACGCCTTCAAGCACTCATCCCCCGCCTGATGTCCCAGTGTGTCGTTGTACGACTTAAAGTGATCGACGTCCAACATCAAAAGAGACAGAGCGTGACCTTCGCGGGCAGCTCGCCGCCACTCGCTTTCAAGCACCTCATCAAAGCGGCGTCTGTTGGCAATACCAGTCAGGCCATCCGTACCAGAAAGGGCGAGCAGTCGCGCATTCGCCTGCTCCAAATCGGCTGTGCGCAACGCGACCTCCCGGTCCAGCGTGTCCGTCAATTGGCGAGAGGTTGCAAGCGCTGCTGCCAGCAGGCCAACCAACATCGCACCTGCCACGATCATGACGCTGGCACTGGTATAAGCAAGTAGGTAAACCCCTTCAAACCTACCCTGACCACCCAGACGCAGATAGTCCAGGGGTGCAACGAAGACCATCGCAGCGAAACTGACCGTCATCATCACCTCGGACGGGCGACGTGAGCGGATCGTCCAGCGAACCATGGCAACTAACAACGTGAAGGCCGCCAACAGCAATGGCAGGTAGATGACCATCAAGAGCCAACGGGCATTGGCAGTGCCCCAAATGAGTGCTGGCAGCACCACCACACTGCCACCCACCAAAGTGCGCAGGAAGGGGGTGGACTTGCCGAAAAAAACCAGCATGGTCATCAGCATCAATGGGGTGGAGACCATGCGACTCGCAAACACGAACCAGTTGAAAGTCTCGATCGAAACCAGCGGCGATGTCACCAAGACATTCAGATTGCTGGCCGCATTGGCCAGGCTGGTGAGACCAAACCAAACATAGATCGATTCGGTGCGCAACACCCATCCGATGGCCAGAGACAGCACGCCCAGCGAAATCGTGATCCAGGTCAGTGCATGGATAGTCTCTACCTGCCAGAGCATCGTTGGGCGGTACACCCCCCGGTCCAGTTCCCTCGCAACACCCACGATCACGGAGCCCAAACCGTTCATCTGGTGATCGTTGGCAAAGAGCTCAAACTCGATGACGTTGTGACCAGCGTGCCAAACATCTTGTGGCGGAATAAACAGATGTGGCTGGTGCAAACAGCGTAGCAACTCCAGTGGCCCCGTGCCGCAGGCAGCCACGGCCCGGCCGTTGATGTGCAGCGCCCCGGACAGGCTGAGCTTGCGTACAAAGACACCGAGCGGTTCCGCAGGCAATTGCGGCAGGTCGATGGCGAGGCGATAACGCACACGTTCGCCTTCAGGCGCGAAATCCCCGGTTTCGAGCCGGTGCGGCAAAGCAACCGTCCTTTCACTCTTGGCGGTGATCAACCAGGCCTGGGTCAGCGGGATATGGCGTTCAGGCGCTGCTGCAGCGAGTGCCGCGTGTGGCAGCAACCAAGTCAATACGCTCAGCAAGAAAACGGCCCATCGCCGTGACCATTGGTGCACCTCACAGAAGTGGAATATTTCTGCTGCGTTCATGGAACATCTTGACGAGAGGCGCTTGGTGGTGGCGCGTGGGACCAAAGGTAGGCAACCACCATTTGCCGTAGGGGCGATGCTGCGAATCCACTGTTCAAAGCACCCAGAGGGGAATCAGCACATCGCCATGATATCTGGCAAGCGAAAGGCCATGGACAAGACCACGCCCATGAACGTCATCTTGGAGAAATTGGCGCAGACCAAGGCCAACATCCGCGCCAAGGTGAAACTTCGCCTGCCACAGGTCCTGAAATGGCCCCAACCCAGCGACCACGCGCCGGTGGTCGCCACGCTGATCGATTGAGGGGAAAATCGGCCTCTAGGCCAATAAATACTAGCGGTGATAGCTCTCTTTTTAGGAGCAAATCAACCGCTTCTATGCCGTCAAAGGCTGGGCAGCTTGTCCAGCCCCAGTTCCTGGATCTTGCGGGTGATGGTGTTGCGGCCGATGCCCAGGCGGTGGGCGGCCTCGATGCGGCGGCCGTGGGTGCTGGCCAGGGTGGTGCGGATCAGGCAGGCCTCGAAGCGTCGGGTCAGCACGTCCCAGACATCGTTGTGGCCCTGGGCCAGCAGGGCCTGGATTTCCTGGAGCAAGGCACGCTCCCAGACCGGCGGGGGCAATTCGACAAGGCTGGCCGTACTGGCACCGGTGGCGCCGAACTCCGCAGCTGCCGGCACCAGCCCCTCCACTAAGGGCAGCGCTGCGACAGGCATCACTGCAGGCAAGGCCGCCACGCCCAGGACAACCTCATCGGCGACCGGAGCAGGCGATGCAGGGAGGACCGGCTCCGTGGCCGGTCGGTACGGCGGTGCCTGCAGCACTTCCGGCGGCAGATCCTGCACCGAAATCACCTGGGCCGGGGCCATGACCGTCAGCCAGTGGCACAGGTTTTCCAGCTGGCGCACGTTGCCCGGAAACGCAAACTGCCCCAGACGGGCCAGCGCCGCCTCGGAAATGCGCTTGGGCTCCACGCCCAGCTGCTTGGCGCTGCGCTGCAGAAAATGCCGGGTCAGCATCGGCACGTCCTCCAGACGCTCGCGCAGCGACGGCAAGCGCAGGCGGATGACGTTCAGGCGGTGGAACAAATCCTCGCGGAACACGCCCTCGCGCACGCGCTGCTCCAGGTCCTGGTGGGTGGCAGCAATCACCCGCACATGGGCTTTGACGGCGCTGTGCCCGCCCACGCGGTAGAACTGCCCGTCGGACAGCACGCGCAACAGCCGGGTCTGCAAATCAAACGGCATGTCGCCGATTTCATCGAGGAACAGCGTGCCGCCCTCGGCCTGCTCAAAACGCCCACGGCGCTGGGTTTGCGCGCCGGTGAAAGCGCCGCGCTCGTGGCCGAACAGCTCGGACTCCAGTAGATCCTTAGGGATCGCGGCGGTGTTGATGGCCACGAACGGGCCATTGGCGCAGGGCGAATGCTTGTGCAGTGCCCGCGCCACCAGCTCCTTGCCGGAGCCGGATTCGCCGGTGATCAGCACCGTGACCTGGCTCTGGCTCAAGCGGCCAATCGCGCGGAATACGTCTTGCATGGCGGGGGCCTGGCCCAGCATTTCGGGGGCTTGGTCCGGACGCTCCTCGACCACGGCCTCGCGCTCGCTTTCCTCGACCGCGCGGCGGATCAGCGCCACCGCCTTGGGCAGATCGAACGGCTTGGGCAGGTATTCGAACGCCCCGCGCTGAAAGGCGGAGACGGCGCTGTCCAGGTCGGAATACGCTGTCATGATGATCACGGGCAGCCCTGGCTGGCGGGCATGGACGTTTTCGAGCAATTCCAGGCCCGAGCCGCCGGGCATGCGGATGTCGCTGACCAGCACGCGGGGCGGCTGGCGGTCCGGGTCGGTGGGGTCCAGGTCGTCCAAGGCTTCTAGCACCTCTTTGGGGTGGGTGAAGCTGCGGGTGGGCAGCTGTTCGCGGGCGAGGGCCTTTTCCAGCACGAAGCGGATGGAAGGGTCGTCGTCCACGATCCAGATGGGCTTGGTCATTGGGGGTCCTTCCTTGCAGATGTGAGAGATTCAGGGCTCAAGGCAGGGGAATCAGGATGCGGAAATCGGTCCTCCCCGGCACGCTGTCGCAGTCGATGCTGCCGTCGTGCCGCTGGATGAAGGTCTGCGCCAAGGTCAGCCCCAGTCCCGATCCGCCGTCCCGCCCTGACACCAAGGGATAGAAGATCCGCTCCTTGATGGCCTCGGGGATGCCCGGCCCGTTGTCCACCACATGCAATTCCAATGCCAGGCGATGGCGTTGGCCGCCAAAAGTGAGTTGCCGCGCCGCCCGGGTGCGCAGCGTGATGGTCGCGTCGCCGGCAGCAATCTGCCCGGCCAGCGCCTGCGCAGCGTTTTGCACCACGTTCAGCACCGCCTGGATCAGCTCGGATTGATCCCCCCGAAATTCCGGCAGGGACGTGTCGTAGTCGCGCCGGATTTCCAGGCCCCGCGGGTGCTCATGCAGCACCAGGCTGCGCACCCGCTCGCAGACCTCGTGGATGTTCACGTCCCCCACCTGGTGCGGATGGCGGTGCGGGGCCAACAAGCGGTCCACCAGGCTTTGCAACCGGTCGGCCTCGTGGATGATGACCTGGGTGTATTCGTGCAGCTCGGGCGCGTCCAGCTCCATCTCCAGCAGCTGCGCCGCGCCCCGAATGCCGCCCAGCGGGTTCTTGATTTCGTGCGCCAGGTTGCGCACGAGCTCCTTGTTGGCCTGGCCCTGCTCACGCAAGCGTTCCTCGCGGTCCTGGCGGGCGTGCAGCTCCAGCGGCCACAGCTCGACCAGGACCTCGCCGGGGCGCTCGCCCGCGCCCACGTTGGCGTGGACCGGCATGGGGTCGGGGTGGCTGCGGCGCAGCAGCTGGGCTTCAAAGCGCAGGGCGATAAAGCTGGGGTCGGTGGCGCTGTGCAGGGCCTTTTGCAGCAGGCGAGGGTCGGTAAAAAAGCTGCTGAAATCGGCCTGCAACAGGCTGCGGCGCGACAGACCCAGGCTGTTTTCCAGCGCGGCGTTGGCAAATTGCAAGCTGCCTTGGTGGTCGAGTACTGCCACCAGGGTGGAGAGCTGGTCCAGGGACTGAAAACGCGCGGGATCCAAGGTGGGGGGCGCGTCCACGGGCTCTCCAGACATGGGCTTCAGCGGCCTGGGGCGGAACCCGCCGGGGCCAGACGGGCCAGTTCGCGACGGATGCCAGCGATGTCGCTCTCGCTGCGGGCGATGCTGGCCTTGAGGCTGGCGATCCGTTCCTGATAGACCTGCACATTGCGCAGCTCCAGCGCGGTGCGCTCGGGGTTGCCGCCGTTGTATTCGCGCAGCAGCTCGGCGTGGCGGGCCTCGGCCTTGCGCAGCTCGGCCTCCAGGATGGCGCGGGCGTCGTTGTCACGGGCGCGCTGGTCCGCGCTGTCCACCCGGGGCGCATTGGCGGGCGAGGTCGCCGCTGGTGCAGCGGCGGAGGCTGCCGCCGGGGCAGTCTTGGCCTTGAAGCCCTCGACGACGGTGACATTGCCGCCTTCAATGAGCTTGCAATTGCGGTCCTTGGCCACGTTGGGGTTGTTGGTGTATTCGTTGCCGCAGCGGTAGATACGGTCTTGGGCGGTGGCCATGGAGGCCAGGGCCCACAGGGTGGCAGCCAGGGTCAGAAAGCGGTGGTTCATGCAGAGTCCTCGCACAGATGGGAGCCAGATGGTGCCAAAGTATCCTGCAAACAAGCATGAAAAAAGGCGGCCTGCGCCGCCCTTGGCAGGAAGGGACCAGACCTGAACGGCCCGGCCCCTTGCCGGCTTACAGCGAGTAGTACATGTCGTACTCGACCGGGGAGACTTCCACGCGGGCGCGGGTCACTTCGGTCATCTTCAGCTCGATGTAGGCGTCGATCCAGGAATCGGTGAACACGCCGCCCTTGGTCAGGAAGGCGCGGTCCTTGTCCAGCGCTTCGAGGGCCTGGTCCAGGCTATGGCACACGGTGGGCACCAGCTTGTCTTCCTCGGGCGGCAGGTGGTAGAGGTCCTTGGTCGCAGCTTCGCCGGGGTGGATCTTGTTCTCGATGCCGTCCAGGCCGGCCATCAGCAGCGCGGCAAAGCCCAGGTAGGGGTTCATCAGCGGATCGGGGAAGCGGGCTTCCACGCGGCGGGCCTTGTCGGACGCCACGTTCGGAATGCGGATCGAGGCCGAGCGGTTCTTGGCCGAGTAGGCCAGCTTCACCGGGGCTTCGAAGTGGGGCACCAGGCGCTTGTAGCTGTTGGTGCCGGGGTTGGTGATGGCGTTCAGCGCACGGGCGTGCTTGATGATGCCGCCGATGTAGTACAGGGCCGTGTCAGACAGGCCGGCGTAGCCGCTGCCGGCGAACAGGTTCTTGCCATCCTTCCAGATGGACTGGTGCACGTGCATGCCGGAGCCGTTGTCGCCGTGGTAGGGCTTGGGCATGAAGGTGGCGGTCTTGCCGTAGGCGTTGGCCACGTTCTGGATTACGTACTTTTGCAGCAGGGTCCAGTCGGCGCGCTCGACCAGGGTGCTGAACTGGGTGCCGATTTCGCACTGGCCGGCGCCAGCCACTTCGTGGTGGTGCACTTCGACCGGGATGCCCACGGCTTCCAGGATCTCGCACATTTCATTGCGCATGTCCTGGGTGCTGTCCACGGGGGCCACGGGGAAATAGCCGCCCTTGGTGCGGGGACGGTGACCGCGGTTGCCGCCTTCGATCTTGGCGCCGGTGTTCCAGGGGGCTTCGTACTCTTCGATTTGATAGAAGCTGTGGCCGGGCTCGTTGCTCCAGCGCACTTCGTCGAACAGGAAGAACTCGGGCTCGGGGCCGAAGAAGGCGGTGTCACCCAGGCCGGTGGCCTTGAGGTAGGTTTCGGCACGCTTGGCGATCGAGCGGGGATCGCGCTCGTAGGCCTTGCCGTCGGTGGGCTCGATCACATCGCAGACCAGCACCAGAGTGGGCTCTTCGATGAAGGGGTCCATGAAGGCGCTCTTTGCATCGGGCATCAGGAGCATGTCGGAGGCTTCAATGCCCTTCCAGCCGGCAATCGAGGAGCCGTCAAAGGCCTGGCCTTCTTCGAACTTATCTTCGCCGAACTGCGAAATCGGCACGGTGATGTGCTGCCACTTGCCACGGGTATCGGTGAAACGGAAGTCCACAAACTTGACTTCGTTCTCACTCACCATGTTCATCACATCAGCAACGGTCTTGGCCATCGGGAATCTCCTGGAAAGGCGCGGTTGAAAAATCGGACGGTAACGCATAAGCAGATTGCGTGCCAGCCTGGTGCCTCAGCCTGCCCCTCACACACGCACGCAATTGCGGGGATGCCATGCACCTGGAACGTGCACACGGGGAGGCAGACAACAGCCTCAGCGCTGACGCACCAACTCGGGGCCCAAGCTAGCACCAAACTGGTGCAAGCCTGCCAGCAGGTCGGCCCAGGCAGCGGGCACGGCCTCGGCCGGTCCCTTGACGCCCAATTCCACATGGCGACCATGCTGGGGGTGGTCCACACTGGGCAGGCTGAACACGCGGATGCGGGGGTGCTGGGCTTCGAGCTGCTGCATCAGCGGGGTCAGCGTCGCCTCGATGGCGCCATAGACCACGACGGATTGCTCGGTCTGCGGGGTGCGGTTAAAGCAATGGGCGTACTGCTGGTCCAGCACCCAGGCCATCATCGGCCAGGCCATCACCGGAAAGCCGGGCAGGAAATGCACCGCCCCACCTGGCACCGGGCTGTCGCAGCTAAAGCCGGGAATCTTGTTGTAAGGGTTGGGAATGATGCGCGCCCCAGCCGGGAACACGCCCATGTTCAGGCGGTGCAGGTTATCGGGGCGCTCGGGCTCGTAGGGCAGCCCCTGCTCCCGGGCAGTGTCCTGGATGCGCTCGCGGATCAGGTCAGCCGCCTCGGGGTGCAGCACCAGTTCACGGTCCAGCGCACGGGCAGCGCACTGGCGGGTGTGGTCATCCGGCGTGGCGCCAATGCCGCCACAGGAAAACACCACATCGCCCGAAGCAAAGGCCCGCCGCAGCGTGGCGGTGATGCGCTCGGGGTCGTCGCCCACGTAGTCGGCGTAGGCCAGGCTCAGGCCGCGCTCGCCCAGCTGTTCGATGGTTTTGCTCAGGTGCTTGTCGGCACGCTTGCCGGACAGAATTTCATCGCCAACGATAATCAGGCCAAAGGTCGGGGTTGCAGACATGGTGTCGGACTCAAGAGATTTTCGGGATGGACTTCAGGATTTGGGCAGGGCGGGCGGTTCGGCTTGCGGCACCACTGCGGCGGTCACATCCACCACCTCGGTGCTGCGACCCTGGCGAGCGGCCGGAGGCATGACGGTTTCAGCCCGCAAGGTCTGCAGCGCCTGCAGGCAGTAATGGGCAAACCACAGTGAAGAAAACGCAAACACCAGCGCATACAGCCAGATGGCCAGGGGCACCAGCACGATGAAGGCGGTGGCAAACACAATGCCGGAGGCCCAGAGCAGCGCCGGGGCTGAACCCAGAAACCCAGTCAGTACGCCCATGACCAGCAGGGGCGCACGGTGACGGCGAAAGATCTCGGCGCGCTCCTCGGGGCTGGCATGCTCGGCCAGCGCATCAAAGGCCATCACCCGGTAGCTGAACCAGCCGCCAATCAAGGGGGGCAAGACCAGCACCAGCGGCGGCACCAGCCACAGCGGCATGGACACCACGAGGGCCACCAGCGCCAGGATGGCGGACAAGAGCGACCAACCCAGGCTGGCCCAAAACGAGCCGCCCTGCTGGCGCTCCAGCGCGGGAAAACGCCGCTGCGCGACCAGCGCCACCAGTGCAGGCGTCATCAACAGCGCGACGACCAGCAAGGAGACCATGGCCAACAAGGGGGTGGCCAGCAGTACCACCAGCAAAGGGGCCAGTACGGTGGGCAGATCGCCAAAACCCTGGTTCTGCAACCAGGTCCAGAGGGTGGACAAGAGCGGCAGGCTGGTGAGCACGGCCTGCACGGCCTGGACCGCATCGGTCCAATAAAAATGCGCCAGCGCCCAAGCCAGCCCCCCCATGAACAGCAAGGGCAGCATGGACAGCGCGATCACCCGCGGGTGCAAGCAATCAAAGACCGCGCGCCAGAAAGAGGCAAACAGGGAAGCCATAGGGCCGCAAGCATACCGCGAGCGCTGCGCGCCCTGCGAGGACCCGTCAGGCGCGTCCCAGCAGGCGCAAGACCCCACGCCATTGCTGCGCGATCACACCCCGGCCATAGTCGCGCAGGCGGCCATCGGGCCCAGGCTCCACCTGGTCGCGGATGCCGGTGGGGTCAAAGCGCAGCGTGAAATCCGCCGTGCCAAACAGCATGTCCCACCAGGGCAGCAGCACGCCAAAATTACAGCCGCCCAGCACCTTGCGCCCGCCCGGCGCTTCGGTCTCGTGGCCAATGCCGATGCTGTGGTGGCGGCGGTGAAAGCGCGGGCTGATCCACAGGCGCTCCCCCACCGCACCAAACCACAACCGCAGGTTGGCGTGGTGAAAACTCTCACTGAGCTGGGCAATCGCCACGATGGCCACGAACTGCGCGGGCGCCACGCCAATGAAGCGCGCCAGCACCACCAAAATCACGTCGCGCAGGATGTCGTCGAGCAGGTGGTTGCGGTGGTCGGACCACATGGTCATCTGCCGCTGCGAATGGTGCAGCGCGTGCAGGCGCCACCACCACTCAAAGCGGTGCTGGCCGCGGTGGATGGCGTAGTCCGCCAAATCAAACACCAGCAAGTACAGCAGCAGGCTGATCCAGGGCAGGTCCGTCACCCCGGGCCAGAGGCCATCGAGCTGGAAGGTGGAAACCCCCGCCACGCTCAGGGCGCCAAAACCCGCATCAAACAGCGGCCCCAGCGTGAAAAACAGGGCCAGCCGCACCAGCCCCAGGCGGTGGACCACGGTGTAGAACATGTCGCTGCGGATGGCGGCTGGGTCGGTGATGGGCTCGACCGGGCGCCAGCGCTGCAGTGGGCCAATCACGGCCACCAGCACCAGCAGCTGCAAGAGCCCAACCAGGAACCAGCCGGCGGCGGCGTAGCCGTCTTCCAGCAGATTGCCCAGACCGGCCGCAAACATCACCGGCTGAAACACCGCCTCAAACAGCCATTGCTGCGCGGTATCAAAGCCTTGTTCCAAGCCCGCGATCATCCGCCCCTCCTCCCTTGGATCACCCCCTGCCAAGCGCCGTACACCGGGTGCTCACGCAGGGTGCGAAAGCAAAAGCCTTTTTCCTTCAGGCCCGCGATCAGCGGCTCCAGCACCGCCGGAGCCCAAGGGTCCTTGCGCGACCAGATGCCCAAGTGGGCCAGCAGGATGTCACCGCTGCGGATATCGCGCAGCGCCTTGCGCAGGAGCGCATCGTTGGGATGGCGATCGCTGGGCAGCTCGTCACCCAAAAAGCCGGCGGGCGACCAGCCCACATGCCGGAACCCGCAAGACTGGGCCGCCGCCAGCAGCTGTGGCGAGGTCTTGCCCCCCGGCGCCCGGTACAGGGGCAGCGGCGCCTGTCCGGTCAGGGCCTGCAGACGGTCGGCAGCGCGGCGGATTTCGGCGCAGTAGGCGGGGGCGTCCATGACCCGGTCCAGGCCCTGCTGCGGGCCGGCGGATGCGCGGATACGAAACGCCGGCGCCTGCGGCGTGCCCAGGTCGGCGCGCCAGTAGCTGTGGTCCCAGGTGTGGGAGGCGAAGGCATGGCCCTCGGCCGCGCGGGCGCGCCACCAGGGCGCCCAATGTTCGCCCAGGCTGCCGTCACCCACCTGGGTGCGCTCGTTGGCAGCAAAAAACGTCACCTTGACCTGCTGGCGCTGCAGCACCTCAGCCACCAGCGGCGCGATCACCATGTGGCCGGTGTCGAAGGTCAGGTACAGGGGCTTTTGACAGTCTTTTTGGTCTTGAGCCCAGGAAATACCAGCGGTATTAGCTATCAAAAAAGAAGCGCCTACCGCGCTCCGCAGCACGGTGGTCCAGCCGCGCCTGACCTTCGCCTCAGCGCGGAGCGTGTTGCAGCGTCCAGACGCCATGGGGAGACTTGCCCACATTGACTTGCTTGACCACTTTCTGCACCACCGTGTCCACCACCGAGAGCTTGCGCGACCAGCGCGAGCTCACGTAGATGTAGCGGCCGTCCTTGGAGACTTCCATGCAGTCCGGCCCACCCGGCACCGGGTAGGTTGCGACCACCGCCTGGCTGGCGATGTCGATCTTGTTGATGGTGTTGGCCACGCGGTTGCTCACATAGAAATGCTTGCCATCGCCCGCGCCGCGGAAGGCGTGGGCGCCCTTGCCGGTCTTGATGCGCTTGACGCTGCGCGGCTGCGGACCGGAAACGTCGAACACCTCCACGCTGTCGCTGCCCGTCAGGCCCACGAACAGCCATTTGTCGTCGGGGCTGCCGTAGATGTCGGCAGGCATCTCACCCGTGGGGGTGCGCCATTGGATGGCCTGCGTGGCGATGTCGATGGCCACCAGCTCATTGCTGTCCTGCATGGTCGAATAAACCACGGTGCTGCGGGTGTCAATCCACAGGTGGCTGGGGGTTTTGCCCGTGGCCACGCGCTTGACCAGGATGGGATCCTTGCCGTCCCAGCGGTAGAAATCGATGTGGTTCAGGCGGTTGGCCGCCGTGATGAACCACTTCATGTCCGGCGAAAACCGCAGGTGGTAGGGATCGACAATGTCCCGCACCGTACGCTGGACCTGGGCGGTGCGCGGGTCCAGGAAAGTGAGCGTATCGCCCAGCGCATTGGCGACGATCAGCGACTTTTCATCAGGCGTCAGGTAGAGGTGGTGCGGCTCCTTGCCCGTGGGCAGCCGACTGGTTTCGGTCCAGGTCTCGGGGTCGATGACGCTGACGCTGGCATCCAGCGAATTGAGCACAAACACGGGGGGCGAGACCGCCAAAACCGGCGCAGCGGCCAGGGCAGCCAACAGCGCCAGGGTGGCGCGCAAAGGGGCGGATTTCTTCACAAAACACACTTTCTTCAAGGCTGCGAAGTGTAGCCGTGGGCCTGGTCGGCCCCCGTTTCAGTCGGCTTTTCCGTCAACCCCCGCCGACGCAAAGCTGGCCATCTCCGCCAGGATCGCGCAGGCTGAAGCCAGCAGCGGCCAGGCCAGCGCCGCGCCCGAGCCCTCGCCCAGGCGCAGGCCCAGGTTCAAGAGTGGCTGCGCGCCCAAGGCCTGCAGCATCAGCGCATGGCCGGGCTCGCCCGAGCAATGCGAAAACACGCAGCGCTGCAGCACGGCGGGCGCCAGGCGGCTGGCCACCAACACCGCCGCCGTGGTGATGAAGCCATCGACCACGATCACCCGGCGCTCGGCGGCGGCCTGCAGCACGGCACCGGTCATCGTGGCGACCTCAAAACCGCCCAAGGCCACCAGCGCGTCCAGCGGTGCCGTGGCCTGGGCGTTGGCGGCCAGGGCCTGCTCCAGCACCGCGCGCTTGCGTTCCACCCCCGCCGCATCCAGGCCCGTGCCCGCCCCCGTGCCCTGCGCCAGCGGCACGCCGCACAGGCGCGCCAGCAGCAGCGAGGCCACCGAGGTGTTGCCAATGCCCATTTCGCCCAGCAGCAGCGCGTTGCCCGGCAGGCTGCGCACCACCGCCGCGCCATTGGCCAGGGCCTGGGCGCACTGGTCGGCCGTCATCGCCGGGCCCACGGACGCATCCGCAGTGCCGGGGGCGACCTTTTTCTGGATGAGTTGGGGCTGGCCAGCCACGGCCGGCTGGGGCGCAAAGTCATGCGCCACGCCGCAATCCACCACGCTGAGCGCCAGTCCGTGCTGGCGGGCCAGCACGCTCACCGCCGCGCCGCCGGCCAGGAAGTTCTGCACCATCTGCCAGGTCACGTCGCTGGGGTAGGCCGACACACCCTTGGCCGCCAGGCCGTGGTCGCCCGCAAACACCACCATTTGCGGGGCATCGAGCCGGGGCGTCTCGGTGCCCAGAATCTGGCCCAGGCGCAGCGCCAGGGTTTCCAGCTGGCCCAGGGCGCCCAGGGGCTTGGTTTTCTGGTCGATGGCGGTTTGCAGGCGCTGGGTCAGCGCAGCGTCGTGCAGGTCGGCAATGGCGGGGAGTTCAAACATGGCATTCATGGGAGAGAAAAGGCTTCAACACATCAAAAAAGAGAGCACGTACCACTCGAATCCATTGACCTGGAGGCCAAAAAGACCTTAAATCGTGCGGGGAAGAATTTTGGGCAGGCTACCCGGTGCAAACCAGCGGTCGATGCCGTCGGCCAGGCCGTCAAACACGGCGTCCAGCGTGCGGGCCTGGGCGCCAAACAGCGCCTGCAAGACGGCGGGGTCTTCGAACAGGCCATGCAGGTACAGGCCCAGCACATTGCCCGCCGCGTTCTGCCAGGCCAGGCCCGGCAGCACTTCGCGGGCCAGATCGCCGGCCTGCGCCATGGCGGGGTGCTGGGCAGTCTGGCCATGGTGGATTTCATAGCCCTGCACCTCCACGCCCGACAGCGCGGACCAGGCGCCAGCCACGGCGCCAAACCGCGCCTGTGTCAGCCGTACGGTCTTGGCCGCCTCGAACACCGTGACCAGCGGCAACAGGCCCAGGCCTGGCGCATTGCCATCAACGCCATGCGGATCGATCAGCGCCTCGCCCAGCATCTGCAGGCCGCCGCACACGCCCAGCACCCGGCCGCCGCGCGCGGCATGGGCAGCAATGGCGGCGTCCAGCCCCTGCGCCCTCAACCAGGCCAGGTCTGCCGCCGTGGCTTTGGAGCCGGGCAGGATGACCCAGTCGGCCCCGTCCAGCTCCGCCGGGCTGCGCACCCAGCGCAGGCGCAGGCCGGGGATGTTCTTGAGCGGCTGGAACTCGTCCAGATTGCTGATGCGCGGCGTCGCCACCACGGCGACCGTGGTGTGCACGGCGCCCTGCCCTGCGGTGGCCCGGTCATCAAACACCCCGTCTTCTTCGGGCAGGCCGTGCTGCCACTCCATGGGAATCGTGGCCACCGTGGGCACGCCGGTGCGGGCTTGCAGCATCTCGGGCGCCGGCGCCAGCAGGGCCGCATCGCCGCGGAATTTGTTGAGCACAAAACCTTGGATCAGGGCCTGCTCGTCCTCGGGCAGCAGCGCCCAGGTGCCGTAGAGGTGGGCAAAGGCCCCGCCCCGGTCGATGTCCGCCACCAGCAGGCAGTGCGCCTGGGCATGGCGGGCGACGCGCATGTTGACGATGTCGCTGGCGTGCAGGTTGATCTCGGCGGGCGAACCGGCGCCTTCGATGACGACCAGGTCGTTCTCGGCCCGCAGGGCATCGAGCGCGGCGGTGATGTGCGGCCAGACCTGTTCGCTGCGCCCGCGCCAGGGCATGGCGGTGAGCTCGGCGTTCACCTGGCCCAGCAGCACCACCTGGCTGCGGGTGTCGGCCTCGGGCTTGAGCAAGAGCGGGTTCATGCGCACCTCGGGCACGGCCCGCGCCGCCAGCGCCTGGAAATACTGGGCGCTGCCGATCTCGCCCCAGGCACCGAAGGCGGCGGCTTCAGCGCCCTTCCCCCCTGGCCCCACGACCACCCGCGCGTTGTTGCTCATGTTCTGCGCCTTGAACGGTGCCACCTTCAGCCCCTGCCGCGCATACCAGCGGCACAGCGCCGTGGTCAGCCAGCTCTTGCCGGCGCCGCTGCTGGTGCCCAAGACCATGAGGCAGGGGGCCAGG
>CAZQXQ010000024.1:0-21876 GCA_964597235.1 uncultured Burkholderiaceae bacterium
TGTACTTTGCCTTCGGGCTGGAAGGCGTGAGCGACACCACGGGCTACAACACCCGGGCCGAGCTGCTGGAAGCCGCGCTGCACTGGGGCTGGGATCGGGCCACCGTCGCCATTGACGCCACACCGCAACCGGCCGGCAGCCTGAGCCGCTTCAGTGCCCGAATGGACTCGTTGCACGGCGGTGAGGCCGTGCGCCTGCGCTGGGATTTTGGCGATGGCAGCCCCTTCATCGAGGCCTCTTCCGGCAGCCAGGCCGCTCACCGCTACGAGCGCCCAGGCACCTACCGGGTGCGGGTGGAGGCCACTAATGGCCTGGGCACCGTCGCGCTGGGCGAGGCCCAGGTCACCGTGACCACGGCCGCGTTGCGCACGCTGCGCGTGGGCAAGCTGGGCGGCGGCACGGGCAAGGTGCAGAGCGCGCCGGCGGGCATCGACTGCGGCAGCCAGTGCCAGGCGAGTTTTGCCGAGGGCACCCAGGTGTCGCTGACCGCCACCGTCGGCCCGGACACCCGCTTTGCCGGCTGGCGCGGTGACTGCGCTAGCGAGGCCAGCACCACCTGCGTGGTCGCCCTGGGCGCAGACCGCAGCGTGGAAGCGGTGTTTGCCTACACCGGCAACCTGCAGGACAGCCGCGACTTCGTCGAGCAGCAATACCGCGACTTCCTGGACCGGGAAGGCACACCCGCTCAAGTCGATGCCTGGGTCGCCCAGCTGCAGCGTCAAGAACTGACCCGGACCCAGCTGGTGGCCACCTTCTTTGGCGACGCAGCCTTCCAGGAGCGCTACGCCCCGCTGGAGCGGCTGTACTTCGCCTACTTCGGCCGCTACGCCGACGATCCCGGGCTGCGCTACTGGGCCAACCAGCGCCAGGCGGGACCAGGGCTGGATGCCATCTCGCAAGGTTTTGCCGGCTCCGACGAATTCACCACCCGCTACGGCCAGCTGAGCAATGCCGCCTTTGTGGACCAGATGTACCTCAACATCCTGGGCCGCGCGCCCGATGCGGGCGGCCGGGCCTACTGGCTTCAACGCCTGGAGGCCGGCCTGACCCGGGGCGCGCTGGTGGTGGGCTTCTCTGAATCGGTGGAATTTCGTGGCCAGCGCGACGCCGAGGTGCAGGCCAGCCTGCTCTACGCCAGCCTGCTGCGCCGCACCCCCGATCCTGCTGGCTTTGACGGCGCCGTGGCCCAGCTGAAAGCGGGTACGCCCGTGGCCAGCCTGATCGGTGCATTCCTGGCTTCGGAGGAATACCTGGGGCGCTTTGCGAACAACACCATCCAGGGGACTGCGGGCGGCCGCTGACTTGGTGCAAAAAATGGCTCTAGGCCAATGGATACCAGCGGTACTAGCTATCAAATCAGGAGTTCACTTCTGCACCAACCGCCTCGCTGATCCGCTTGGCGCTGGGCCAGGCACCGGTGCGCAGGAGCTTGTCGGCCTCCTGTTCTAGGATCTCGCTGACGCGGTTGGCAGCGACCGAGCCGATGGTGGCGCGGGGGCGGACGATGCACAGCTTCCAGTTCATCAGGGGGGACGAGAACGGAATCGCCTCAATCTCCCCAGCCTTGATGGCCGCCGACCAGGCGCTGAGGCTGAACACGGTGAAGCCCATGCCCTGCTCGACCATGCCGCGCACAGTGTGGGTGCCATCGGCCTCGTAAATGATGTTCGGGCGGATGCCGTGGCCGGCGCACAGGCGATCCACCAGCACGCGCACGCTGTTGGGGCGGCGCGGCAGGATCAGTGGCAGGCGGGCCAGGTCGGCCACGGTGCAGACGGTGGGCACGGTTTCGTTAAGGTGCGCGCGCAAGGACGGGCGAGGGCCCAAGAGGCACATGGGCTCCATCAGGAAAGGATGAACCAGAAAGTCCGGGCCCAGTTCGGGGTTGAAGATCAGCGCAATGTCGGCCACGCCCTCCAGTAACCAGGTGTGGACGTTCGCGGGCGTGCCTTCGTGGATGTGCAGGGTGACCAGGGGCAGCTCAGCCTGACAGCGGCGCACCAGCGGCGGCGCCAGCAGGCCACAGGTGCGCTGCGGCATGGCGATGTGCACCACCCCGCTGGGGGTCTGCACATGGCTGGAGAGGTTGCGCTCAATGTCGATCACCTCGTTCACCACCTGCTGCGCGCGGGGCAAAAAGCCCTGGCCCGTTTCCGTCAACACCACTCCACGCGCACGTCGCTCGAACAGGGCCGCGCCCACCCGGTGCTCCAGCCGCTGGACCCGCTTGCTCAGCGCCGACTGCGCCACGCACAGGCTGGCGGCCGCCTTGGCAAAACTGCCCAGCTGGGCAACCGCCACAAAGGCCCGCAGGTCTTCAAAAATCACGCCGTCCTCCCGAATTCCAATGAAGGGCGGGATTGTCGGCGTTTCATAGGGAAAAGACGGATCAAGGCATCCGGGGGCAAGACCAGCGAACGCTATTTCGAGCTTGCCGCTTTCATCTGCTGAATGAGCCCCACAGCCGCTTTGCCGAAAATTTGGGCGTCATTGCTGATCATCACAAAACGGAAGCCTCGGGCAATCGCCTTTTGTGCTGCCGCAGGGTCTTGTGCTGCAGCCCCACAGGGAATGCCCCGGGCACGACAGGCGTCCAGCATCTGGTCCACCAGGCTTTGCAATTCAGGGTGTGCCGCGGGCAAACCACTGGAGAGTTGCAGGTCGCCCATCCCTAGAAAGGCCGCATTGACGCCCGGGACATCCAGCAAGGCATGGATGGACTCCAGCGCTGTCCGGTCTTCGAGTTGCATGCAGCGCAACACTTCGTTGTTGCCACGGGCTACATAGTCCGCCAGGGGCATCAGTCCCCAGTCGCCAGCCCTGGAGGTGATGCCCAAACCGCGCTCACCGTGCGGCGGAAACATCATTCTGGACACAGCAAGCCGCGCTTCCTCGGGGTTACGCACACGCGGCACCAGCAGGCCATCGGCCCCGCTGTCGAGCAAGCGCTGATAGTCATCGCACACCAGATCGGGCAAACGCACCAGCGCGGACATGCCCAAAGCCTGTGCATGCGAGATCAGTTGGTAAGCTCTTTCCAGATGGAGGGGCGCATGCTCGGTATCGATCGCCACAAAATCAAACCCAGCCAAGGCCAGCAGCTCCAGTGTCTCCAAGGTGGGGAGCTTGACCCAGGTTCCCAAGAGGGGCTCAGGGGACGCTTGCAAACGCGACAAAAATCCTGGTGATTTCATACACCTGCTCCACGATGAAACTTTCGATGGCCCCAAGGCCGTCCACGGCGCTCGAACTTTTGCGACTCCCAATCTTCCTCGCTCAGAAAGCGCGTGCCGCACGCCAATTCAAACTCGAAGCCTTCGGGGGTTGCAACATACAGAGAGACCACGCCATCCAAAGGATGTGAGCCAAGATCCCGGCTCAGGGAAATGCCATCGTCCAACAAGCGGTCACGCACGGAGCCCAAATCATCCAAGGATTGGAGATCTGACATGACATGGACCGTGCCTGGTGGTCGCGCATTCATCTGCGCAAACGCCAGGGAATGATGGCGTGCATTGCAGCGCAAAAAGTAAACACGCGCGTGGCCTTCCATCCAGGCGGCGTCGCTGAGGCGAAACCCCAAGCCTTCAGAATAAAAGCGCATGGCGGCGGCGGCATCGCGTACGTTCAGGGTCACATGTCCATTCCCGCAATGGCCTGCTTCAAAGCGGGTGTCTGTGGGCGAACGAAACGGTTTGCGCAGAGCGCAACTGGGACCCCAGAAGATTTCGTTACGCACACCGTCAGGATCGAGGACAACGACCATGTCTTCGACTTTGCGCTGCACAATTTCTTCAGGCGTCACCGCTACAAACTGGGCGTTGATGGAACGGAGCCGCTCTTTCACGACCGCCAAGTCGCTGGCACTGGCGGTTTCCCAGCCCAGGGCCTGTACGCCGTAGTCTTTGCTCTCGGTCAGTGCAATCCGATACTCGCGCTCCGTGTCCGTGCGGAGCTGCAACTCGCCACTCGGTGCATCCGGGTTGGTGTCATACCCAATGAGCGCCGCCAGGTCTTGCCACCAATCCAAGGCCTTGACGCCAAGTCGCATGTAGCTCAGCTGGAGCACTTCGTTGTTGCTGATTTTTTTGTGCATGGAATGCATCGCTTTCAGGACGGATAGTCTGCTTCGTTGCACAACCAGCCTGGCTTCTCCACAAAGTCAGGGCGTGGAGGTGCAAAGATGTCGATCAGTTGGACCCAGCCCCCACCCACATCTTGACTGGTATGGATCGCCTGGGCGGGCATGATGATCACGGACGGACTGCCCACGACAAGGTGTTCGTCATCGCGCCAAGTGGTCATGTCCGGCGTCCAGGGATAGCGCAGGTGGTGGATGAAGCCCCCCTGCAATGCCAGCGAAGCCTGGTCAAAGTCTTCATGGGCATGGGGCGACATCTTTCGTATGTCACGACGAAAATCACGCGGCACGAAGGCATTGACCAGCATATTGGTGGAACGGAAGGGCCGGGCGGGCCCATCGCTGCGCTTGTAGTCGTCCAACCGGTAAACGCGCAGACGAAAGCCACCGGGCGGTGGTGCCGGCGGCTCGTCTGGGGCCTGTGCGGGGTGCGTATCCGCGTTGCTGGCCAAGGCCATCAGATCGGCGGCGCGGTGGGAAAAAATCCGAGTCACCCAACCAGAGGCGCGCACTTCAATACGGCTATCACCGGGCGGAACAATGACCAAGGTGTCACCTTGACCATCGATCTGGCGGGTTTCCCCTGCCGCATGGACGGTTGCAAGCAGCCCATCCGGCAGGATGAGCATGTATTCGTCCGGGTTGTTCTCACGACTCAACACATGACCCGTATCGACTTGTGAAATGGCCGTTACAAAGGTACGGGCGCGGGTCAGCCAAGTGCGTCCAGACCCTGCATTTTCAATTTGGGGCAGGTCTCGATCAGGCTGACAGACCGTGGCGGCAGGAATCACAGAACTCATGACGTACTCCTTATTGGGGTTTGAAGCCAGAGGCCTTGATCACGCCATCCCAGAGGGTGATCTCCTCGTCCAACAGGCGCAACACTTCATCACCCGTGCGGAATTTGGGCTGAACATTCAACTTGGTGGTCATGGCCTGTTGCAAGTCCGGCATCTCCAGGACCTTTTTCAGGGCGGCGGCCATGCGCTCCACCGCCGCTGCCGGTGTCCGTGCGGGAGCCCAGACGCTTTGCCAACCTTCCGAAACGATCGTCTTGATGCCTTGTTCACGCAGGGTGGGAATGTCTGGAATCAAAGGTGAGCGCTGTGCACTGAAGATCCCCAACACTTTGACACTGCCCGCCCGATGGAACTTCAACATGTCGTCCATCAGTCCGATCGCCATGGGGATATGCCCCCCCACCAGATCCGTCACCATGGGGCTAGCACCACGGTAGGGGGCTGGTTTGAGTTCAACTTCCACGGTGCGTCCAAGGTCATAGCCCAGAAAATGGGTCACACCGCCCAGCCCGGTGGTACCGAAATTGGCCTTGGAGGGATTGGCACGCAACCAACGCACCAGCTCTTGCATGTTGTTGATGCCCAGACTGGTCGGGACGGCGAGGCCCAATGGGTATGCCGTGACACCTCCGACGGGGATGAAGTCACGCTTGTAATTCCACTTGATCTGGTCTCCAAACAGCAGGGTTTGGAATGCCATGACGGCATTGTTGGTCACCATGAAGGTCGCACCATCGGGCGCCGCCGTGTGCAGGGCGTTGGCGGCAAGCCGCCCGCCCGCACCCGCCAGGTTTTCGACCAGAACGGTGGTCCCCAGCTCCGCCCGCAATTTGTCAGCCAGCTGACGCGCGACAAGGTCTGTTCCACCTCCTGGCGTGAATCCAACAAGCAGGCGAATCGCAGAACGGTCTACCTGGGCAAAACCTAAGCGAGGGAGCGCCAGAGTGGCAGCGGTTGCCAGTGCGGCACGCCGGGTGAGTTTGGTCATGTGCATGTCTCCATCAACAAGAATTGTTTTTTAGGCTGTGGGGGCGTGACTCGCCAGACCGGTGTCACCCCGTTCAGAGGCCAGGCTGCGCCACGAGTCATCGGGCGGATACACGCCACCAAACGAAACGATGTCGCGGTACGCAAGCTCTGGATGCCTTGCCAGGCCAGGTTGCTGGCCCGCCATGAACTCCTTGACGGAGCGCAGCAGTTGATGACGCAGCCTCACCAAGGCCGTGTCGGACGAGCAAAGTTGTTCACGGGTGCGATCCAAGCGGGGACCCTGGCTCAAGAAGATCGCAAAGTCCTCGGTCGCGAAGTGCTGCGGAAATCCAGAGAAGTAGCCACGCTTCATCACCTCACGGTTTTGGCCCCAGTTGTTGGTGGCGTCCCCCGGAGGCAAAGGCGGAAAATTCATCACATCGGGAGAGATGGTGAAGTTGGTCACACCCAACGGCGCATGCAGGTTGAAATGCACAAACCAGGCGCGATGGGTGTGGTCGTCCACAGGCACGGAGAAGAACACCGTGGAAGGACCTTGTGGCTCTGGCGCCGTGATGATTCCGTACCAGGGCAAGACAAAGTTGTTCACACGGGCGTAGCACTTTCCATCCGGCAGATGACGGATGGCGGCATAGCGAAAGCCGTAAGGCTTTTCCTCGAACTCAAAACGTGGCTTGCTGCTCTTGCTCAGGTTGGCACGCTCGTTCCCCCCACTCAATAGCGCGACATTGCCTTGGTGCAGGGAGCCTGCGTGGGTCGTATCCATGGTCGCTTCAACGCCCTGCAGCCAGTTGGTGGGAACCAGCACCGAGGTCGCGAAACGGTGGGACTCAGGGAGATACGTAAATGGCAAGTCCGGAAACACGGGGGCCTCGCCCTGACCAAACCAGGCCCACACGATGCCGCCCGCCTCACGTACGGCATAGCGTGAGGATTTGATCGCCTTGCAAAAAGCCTCTTCGTCACCGTTGTGATTGGGGGCCTCGATCAGGCGGTTGTCCGTGACATCGAATTTCCAACCGTGGTAGATGCATCGAAGTCCGTTTTCCTCGTTACGCGCCAAGGCCATGGACGCCCCGCGGTGCGGGCACATCTCGTCCATGACACCCGCCTGACCGTTACCAGCCCGATAAACCACATAGTCCACACCAGCCAATCGGGTACGCACCGGAGCACCGCCGGCCTCCAGGGCCTGGGACGGGAGGACTGGGAACCAATAGTGCTGACGCAACATGTCTCCCAATGGAGCGCCGTCTGTGAGCGTGATCAGGTCGTTGTCTTCATGCGAAATTGCCATCGTTTCCTCCTGTGATGAAACCTCATGGTTGCAGAGGGTTCAGCGTCCGGCAAGGAAACCGCCTGTGCATTCCGCCTGCCGGAACGTACGGTCAACAGACTAGGGATAACAAGGTAAGGCTGGGAAACTGTCCGAACTTTCTTGTTGAACGAATGGACTTTGACGATGCCCCAAATCCCTGAACAACCCAACCGACGCTTTCGCATCACCGAGGCAGAAATGACCCCAGGACAGTCCGATCTTGTGCGGCGCATCATGGAAGGCCCCCGCAAAGACTTGCCCGTGAACATGGAGATCTGGCTCCACAGTCCGCGCTTCGCCGAACTGGCCAACGATTTCGCGGAGTACGTCGGTCATCTGGCGCCCAAAACCAAGCGCCTCAAAGAAATCGCGATCTTGGTGGTGGCCAGTGGTTTGAATTCCGCCTTCGAATGGTTTTGGCATGAACGCCTGGGCAAGCAACTAGGGCTCACACCAGAACAACTTGCAGGCCTCAAAGATGGCAGCAACCCGGTTTTTGAGGACGAGACTGAGCAAGTGACCTGTGACCTGGCCAGAGCCATGGTGCTGCGCCAGGGCGTGGATCAGGCCTTGCATGAACGCGCCATTCGCCTGCTGGGGCGCGATGGCGTGGCGGACCTGATCGGGTTGCTCGGGCTGTACGTGATGGTTGCGTACTCCCTGGACTTTTACGAGGTGCCCGTACCTTCTTCCACAGAAGCGGCATAAGCCTCACTGATTTGGGCGGCGGTCTGTTGGAGCACGGGGGCGAAATGCTCCACCGTGACCCGGGTCATGGCCCGACCAAAAGTGGTCATGCCCAAGGCTGCCACCGCACAACCCTGATGCAATACGGGGACGGCCAAGGTCGCAGAATCACGGCCGCGCACCGAATGCCGAATGGCAAAGCCATTGGCATGGGCCTCGTACAAACGGGCCTTGATGGAAGCCGCTTCGAAGGGCTGCGAGGTGGACAAAGACTGCAACACAATGCCACGCTCTTGCTCAGAACAGTGGGCCATGTAGGCAAGGCCCATGGCAGAAGTAAACAAGTCCAAGCGCGTTCCAATCGTGGTGGCGTGTACGGCCAGGGGGCTGTAAGGCATGGTGCTGCAACCGACCACCAGCGCATCGCCGTCGCGCACGCCAATCGCCAATGGCCACTTGATCTCGCGGGTGACACGAATCGCAATCGCAGTGCCTGCCGCCAGGATGCTCGATTGCTCGGTATAGCCAGAGCTGAGCTCCTGCACCTTCCGGGTCACACTGTATTGACCTGCAGCCACATCGACCTGGACATAGCCTTCGGTTTGCAGGGTCGCCAGAATCCGAAAGACCGTGCTTTTCGGTAAGCCCAATTGCTGGTGCAGGGCGTGCAGCGTCCATCGCTGCCCGGTATTGAGCAAGCGCAGGGTGGCCAGTGCGCGGGCGATGGCACGGATGTGGTTCCCGCTTTCGTCGGACAGCTCAAAATTTGAGGAAGGCACTCCGTGCAACCTTGATCAAAGACCTCAACGCTTCAAAGAAATGGCATGCAGATTTCTGCGTCACGCCATTTCTCCGAGCATAAGGTCTAGCGCATGGCCTGTCCGATGGACAGGACTTGTGCCACCGCCACGTTGCACTGGGCTCAGGTTCTGGCGGGCAGCACCAGACCCTCGCAGTCGCCAAAGCCAATGCGGCGGCCCCCCGCGCCTTCGCAGTAGCCGCGCAGCACGACGCGGTCACCGTCTTCCAGGAATCGGCGCTGCTCGCCGTTGGCCAGCTGCACCGGCTTGGCGCCCCCGGCCGTCAGTTCCAGCAGGCAGCCGCCCTGGTCCGAAGCGGGGCCCGATTGCGTGCCCGTGCCCAGCAGATCACCCACCTGCAGGTTGCAGCCGTTGCTGGTGTGGTGGGCCACCATCTGTGCCACGGTCCAATAGGCTGCATCGCGGAAATGGCTTTGCATCAGCCGCTCGGCCTGGGCCATCTGGGGGGTCTGCAGCCAGACTTCCAGCGTCAGGTCGATGCCGCCGGTCTGGGCATCATTCGCGTCGTGCAGGTAGGGCAACGGAGCAGGATCGCCATCGGCGCGGGCTGGGGCGGCCAGGCGGAACGGGGCCAGCGCCTCGCGGGTGACCACCCAGGGCGAAATGCTGGTGGCGAAGTTCTTGGCCAGGAATGGGCCCAGGGGCTGGGCTTCCCAGCGCTGCACATCGCGCGCGGACCAGTCGTTGAGCAGCACCAGGCCAAACCAGTGTTCGTCCGCCTGGGAAATGGGCACGGGCTCGCCCAGATCATTCCCGCGGCCGACGAACACGCCCACTTCCAGCTCATAGTCGAGTCCCTTGCTGGGGCCGAATGCGGCTGTCACCCCATCGCTGGAGAACTGCCCCAGCGGCCGGCGCACCGGCGTGCCGCTGGGCACGATGCTGGAGGTGCGGCCGTGGTAGGCAATCGGCACGTATTTGTAATTGGGCGTGAGCGGGTCGTCCGGGCGGAACAGCCGTCCCGCCTCGCGGGCGTGGTGAATGCCGGTGAAAAAATCGGTGTAGCCACCAATCGTGCAGGGCAGGCCCATGGTCGCTTCCGACTGGGGCAGCAGGCAGGCCGCCAGCGCAGGTGCCCAGGTGCTGCCCTCGGTCAGGGCCTCGGACAAGGTCACGCGGGCCTGGTGGTGCAGGCGTGGGTCCAGCGCCATGAAGTCGGCCAGATCGTCCCCCGCCAGACTGGCATGCACGGACAGGCCCGCCGCATGGGCGGAGGCCAGGTCCAGCACCTGGTCGCCAATGGCCACACCCAGGCGCCAGCGGGCCTCGCCCACGCGGCGAAATCGGCCATAGGGTAGGTTCTGGATGGGAAAGTCGGTGTCCGCCATGTTGGCGGAGGGCACCCAGCTGCGGCGCTGGGGATCGTGGGTCGCGTTCAAGGTGGGCATCGTCTCAATCCATGGTCAGGTTGATGGCCTTGATGAGCTCACCACCGATGCGGGTCTGCTCCTGGAAGTGGGTACGTGCCTGCTGGGGAGTGGTCGCCATCAGCGCGTTTCCGCCAGCCTTGGCCAGGAAATTTAGCACGTCGGGGTCACGGCTGGCCTTGATGTAGGCCTCGTTGAGCTTCTGAATCACGGCCTCAGGAGTTTTGGTGGGGGCGACCAGCGCGTGCCAGTAGCTGGAGTCAAAACCAGCCACCCCGCCTTCGGCCACGGTGGGCACATTGGGCAGCAAGGGATTGCGCGTACTGCCGGCCATGGCCAGTGGCTTGATGCGCCCGGCCTCGGAATGCTGCTTGGCAATGGTGGTGCCCACGAACATGAGGTGCGTCTGGCCGCCCAGCACATCGTTCAGGCCCGGGCCCTCGCCCTTGTAGGGCACATGCAGGATGTCCAGCCCGGCCTTGAGCTTGAGCGCTTCCATCGCCAGATGGTGTGGCGTGCCGTTACCGGCGGAGCCGTACTGCAACTTGCCGGGGCGGGCCTTCACATAGGCCAGCAGCTCGGGCAGCGAATTCACGCCCAGGGAGGGCGAGACCACCAGCACCAGCGCACCGCGCAGGGTCAGGCTGATGGGGGCAAAGTCCTCCAGCGGCGCGTAGGACAGCTTCTTGTAGAGGAAGGGATTGAGCGCAAAGGTGGTGTTGTCGCCCCACAGCAGGGTGTAACCGTCCGGCGCAGCACGGGCAACTTCGGCGGCACCAATCGTGGTGCCGCTGCCAGGCTTGTTGTCCACCAGCACGGTCTGGCCCAGGTGGGTGGTCATGGCCTTGGCGACCACGCGGGCTACAGCATCGGTGCCGCCGCCGGCGGCGTAAGGCACCACGATGCGGATGGGTTTGCTGGGGTAGTCGGCCTGGGCAAAGGCGGCCGGGGCGCACAGCACCGAAGCCAGGGTGGCGGTGAGCAGGCGGCGGGTGAGTTTCATGGTTGTCTCCTGGTGTTGTGATGGTGGATGAGGAAAAACGCGGATGCGTAGCGTATTAAGTCAGCGGCTTGGTCGCACGCGCAGCGATCAGGCCCAGCACGCGGCGGGCGGCAGCCAGGTCGGATTCGGACACCCCTTGCAGCAGATCGGCCTCAAAGGCTTCAACATGCCGCACGATGGCCTGCGCGCGCTCGCGGCCCGCAGGGGTCAGGTGGTAGCAACCCGCCTCATCCCGGATCAATTGGCCCTGCTCGCACAGACCCGCCAGGGTATCGTCGGCATCGCGGCTGCCCAGGTAGGTCAGGCGCTTGAGGTCTTCAGCCGTGTGCGGCTGGTCACGCAGCCAGCCGTAGATGCGGAACTGCGCCACCGTGAGGCCTGCGGCCAGGCGGTAACCCAAAAAGCCCTGGGACATGCGGTTGCTGGTGTGGTGCAGCAGGCGCAAGATGGTGCCCTGGCTCACGTCGTAGGCCACGGACACTGGCGCAGCGTTGGGATCGGACTGCAGGGCTTCGGGGTGTTCCTGCGTGACCGCGTAGCGCCCCTGGGTGAACAGCAGCGGCTCCCCAGCAAAGCGCGCATGGCGCTCGACCCGCCCGATCAGCAGCAGATGGTCACCGCCCTGCACCACCTCGTGCAGCGCGCACTCCATGTGCGCAATCGCCCCATGCAGGAGCGGAGCGCCATGCAGGCCTGCGCTCCAGGGCGTCGCGGCAAACTTGTCACCTTTGGACGAGGCAAAGCGGTTGGACAGCTCCACCTGGTTGGCGGCCAGCACGTTCACTGCGAAATGCCCGGCTTCTTTAAACGCCTGCAGACCACCCGACTCCCGGCGGATAGACCACAGCACCAGCGGCGGGTCTAGCGACAAGGCGGCAAAGGAGTTGACCGTCATGCCCAGCAACTGCTCGCCATGGCGGGCGGTGATCACCGTCACGCCGGTGGCGAACTGGCCCAGGCTGCGGCGAAAAGCACGGCCATCGTCGGCGGGATTGCCGGATTCCAAAGGGATCATCGGGGTGCTCATCGTGGTTCCTTCCTCACAGGGGCTGGTCAAGGTGAGCCACCATGTCGCACTGCAGCGCCATGCTGGCGGGCAAGGTGTTTGAAACGATCACATGGCGCGATGGGCGGGAATCCGGGTCGGGGAATGCGGCCACCCAATGGGTGTTCAGCAGCTCACGCGAAGTCTCTGGCCGCAGGAAGAAGGTCATCTTCAGCACGTTAGCAAAGCTGCCGCCAGCGGCTTCCAGGATGCGGCGGGCGTTGTCAAACATCAGCCGGCACTGGTCGTCGACCGATTCGGGCACCTTGCCGGTCTCGCGCATGGTGCCAAAGATGGCGCCGGTCATCAGCGTGTGGCCCATGACGGTGGCGGCGGGTACCGGGTTGTTGCCGTGGGAAAACCCCTCGATATAAATGCTTTTGCGCATGGCTTGTCTCTTGAATGGAAGGGATAGTGGAGAGAGGTCCGTGCCGCTCAGGCTTGGGCCTGCAGCGCCAGCAGGCCGTAGCCTGTGAGCATCGGCCCCCAGTAAAAGCGCTGGATTTGCGTCAGGGGCTGGCTTTGGGTGGACAGGGCACCGCGCATGGCGAGCCACATCATCATCTCCACGCCCTCGGCGCCGCCGCGCTCCATGTAGTCCGCGTGGGTGGCCTGGGCCAGCACCTCGGGCTGCTCCACCAGCAGGTCCAGGAAACGGTTGTCCCATTCCGGGTTGACGAAGCCAAAGTCGGGCCCGTGCAGCTGGTGTGACAGCCCCCCGGTGGCCGCCACGACCACCCGGGCATCTTTGTCGTAGGACTGAATGGCCCGGCCCACCGCCTGGCCGATGCGCCAGCAACGCTGGGGCGTGGGCATGGGCTCGCGCAGCACGTTCACGTTGATGGGAATCACCTTGAACGGCCAAGGTGGCGAGGCCAGCAGCGGCAGCACCGACATGACGCCGTGGTCCAGTTCGATTTCCTGGCAAATGGTGAGGTCGA
This sequence comes from uncultured Burkholderiaceae bacterium, assembly GCA_964597235.1. Classification (GTDB taxonomy): domain Bacteria; phylum Pseudomonadota; class Gammaproteobacteria; order Burkholderiales; family Burkholderiaceae_C; genus CAYZPX01. The sequence continues at coordinate 13,117 of CAZQXQ010000024.1, forward strand.
ACTCGTCCGCCACCAGCGAACTGGCCAAATGCCAGCCCAGGTCCACGTCGCCAGGCACCGGGGGAAAGTCGCGGGGGCCATCGCCCTCGTCACAGACCGGCATGCTCTCGGCCACGCCCATCGCGAAGGTGGGGTAGTTGCCGAACTGGAAGTGGTTGAGGTGGTCGTTGTAGAACATGACCACCGTGTCCACCCGCTGGTCGGCCAGCCACTGCTTGACGGGACCGTAGGCGTCAAAAAACGGTTTCCACTCGGGCCGCTCTTGGTGACCTTGGTCCCAGGCGTGGGCAATGGACGGTGCATGGGACGAGCCGATGCCGCCAATCAAAATTCCCATGGTTGCCCCTGGTTGGCGCGCTTGCGCTCGGTGATGAAATCTTGCGGACTCTGGCCGCGCCCCAGCGCGCCCAGCTCGACCAGGGTGACACCCCAGGCCCGACACACCTTGGCCACGGCCACCGTCGCGGCACCGTGGTCCAGCATGGCGACAAAGTCGCGCCGGCGCAGCATGTCTTTTTCCAGTGCATTCAGGCCGCTGTCCCGCAGGCAGCCCTCCAGGTCATTCACCAGGGCCTCGCGCTGGCGAGCGTGGCGCATGCTGCACAAAAAGCGCGTCAGCGGGTAACCGCGCTGCGCACGCTCAGTGGTCATGCGGCACAGGCCGCGAATCGGGGCCGTGGGCCCCAGCAGGGTGTCTTTGTCCATGGGGCATTCCTTGGAATCTGGGTCAAGCCCTCAGGCTTTGAAGCTACGCACCAGCTCGGCCGCAGCCTTGCCAAACAGCGACAGGTCGTTGCTGACCATCACAAAGCCAAAGCCCCGCTCCTGCGCCTGGCGGGCGGCAGCGGCATCGCCCACCGCCGTGCCCACGGGCACACTGCGCTGCTTGGCGGCGGCCAATAGGCCGTCGATGAGCGTGGCGTTGTCCGGGTGGCTGGCGGGTTTGCCGCTGGACAGGGCCAGGTCGCCGGGGCCGACGAAGGCGGCATTGACGCCGGGCGTGTCCAGGATGTCAGCGGCCTGGCGCAGCGCGGACTGGTCTTCCAGCTGCACGCCCCGGAACACGCCTTCGTTGCCTTCACGGACATAGTCGGGGGTGGGCTTAAGGCCCCAGTGCCCGGCGCGGGAGGTGATGCCCAGTCCCCGCGAACCCTGCGGGCTAAAGACCATGCCGTCCATCAGCTGGCGGGCTTCTTCGGGCGTGCGCACCCGGGGCACGAGCACGCCGTCGGCGCCGCTGTCGAGGATGCGCTGCACATAGGTGCCTTGCGAATCCGGCAGGCGCACCAGCGCCTTCATGCCCAAACCCTGCGCGCCGACGATGCAGCGGTAGGCGGTCTCGAAGGTGTGGGGCGCGTGCTCCATGTCGATGACGACAAAGTCAAAGCCCGCGATGGCCAGCAGCTCCAGGGTTTCCAGGCTGGAGAGCTTGACCCAGGTGCCGAACTGGCAGGCATCGCCCTGGCGCAGCGTGTGCAGGAAATTGGCCATGCAGCGGCTCCTCAACCCGCGTTGGCGGCTGGGGCGGCGCCCTGCAGGCGCGCGGGCAGCGGGTACTCGCCGGCGTTGTTGACCAGGCCGGGCTTGAGCGAGAAGTCGTCACGGGGCGGGGCAAAGACGTCCACCAGGCGCATGCCGGGCTCGCCCAGCGATTGCGAGGTGTGGATGACATTCGGCGGAATGACGATGAGCGAGGGCGAGTTGATGCCGTCGTGCTCGTCCTTGCGCCAGGTGGTCATGTCGGGCACCCAGGGATAGCGCATGTGGTGGATCCAGCCGCCGCGCAGCGCGAGCGAGCCCTGCTCGAAATCGGTGTGCGAATGGGGGGTCATCTTCTTGGGGTCGCGCGCGGCGGTACCGGGCAGGAAGATGTTGACCATCAGGTTGCAGGTGCGGAACAGGCGCATGGTGTTGTCGCTGCGCACGTAGTTGGCCAGGGGATAGTGGCGCAGGCGATAACCGCCTACAGGCTCGGGCCAGCTTTCCAGCGGGGCGACTTCGGGGGCGCCGCCGTTGGCATATACGGCATGGTTGGGTGCCAGCGGCAGCCAGTCGGCGGCCAGCTTGCTGAAGATGCGGTAGATCCAGCCAGCGGTGGTCGCGGTGACGGTGCTCTCGCCAGGCGGCACGATGGTCAGGCTGTCACCGGCGCTGGCGACCTGGTCGCCGCCGGCTTCGACGCGCGCGCCCACCTCCTCCGGCAGTAGCAGCAGGTATTCATCGGACTGCTGCGCGGCGCTGCGGCGCAGCTGGGCACCGGCCACGGCCTGGGTGGCGACGACCACAAAGTTGGCAGCGCGGGTGACCCAGTGGCGGGTGCCGTCGGCGTCTTGCAGCGTGGGCGCATCGGAATAGAACTTGGCGGTGAAGCCGCCGCGGATGGGAGTGCTCATGGGATAGTTTCCTTGGATCAAACAGGGGGAAGCTCAGGCGGCGTAGTTCTGTGCAGCCTCGGCGTGGCCCAACAGGGGCCCCACCCAGGCATTGGCGTTGAGCTGGTAGTTGCACAGCTGGTGGGTCTGGATGGCCATCAGGTCATTCAGGTAGCGGCCAAAGGCGTTGTGGTCATAGATCGCATGGCCGCCCGAGATGCGGAACAGCTCGTTGGCGAACTTGGCGCAGCGCGGCCCGATCTGCGCCGCCTGGAAGCGGAACTTACGACGGTCATCCATCGACACCGCCGGCCCCACACCTTCGATCTCGGCGATCAGGCGGGCGTAGTTCTTATAGACCTGGCTCTTCATTTCCTCGACGTGCGAGAGCGACTCGGCCACTGCCGCCGTGGCCTCGGGGTTTTGGCCGATGTGGATGCCGTGGCGCGACACCTTGCCGGCATTGAAGTCGATGAAGGCATCCACCATGCCTTTGAGGGCGCCCAAGGCGGCTGGCGGCTGGGTGGCGCGCGAGAAGATTTGAAAGAACGGAATCCGGTACATCAGCCCCGTGTTCTTCACCATGCCGGGCGCCTGGCCGCTGGCAATCTGGTCCCAGCGCAGCGCGCGGTGCTCGGGGATGAAGGCGTCCTTAACGATCAGGTCGTTGCTGCCCGTGGAGCGCAGGCCGGTCACGTTCCAGTTGTGCACGATTTCATAGTCCGAACGCGGCAACAGGAAGGTGTAGGTGGCCGGGCCGGGGCCACGGGGTTCCCCCTCGACATGGCCGCCCAGGAAGGTCCAGGCGCAGTGGTCGCTGCCGCTGGAAAAGCTCCAGCGTCCGTTCAGGATGTAACCGCCATCGACGCGGCGGGCCGTGCCGGGCGCGTAGGGCGAGCTGATCAGGGTGCGGGAATCGTCGCCCCACACTTCTTCCTGGGCCTGCTCGCTGAAGAAAGCCAGGTGGTAGGAATGGATGCCCACCACGCCCAGCACCCAGCCCACCGAAGGCTCGGCCTCGGCCAGGATCGAGGAGACCTCGAAGGTCTCGATAGGGGTGGTTTCGCCACCGCCCCAGCGCTTGGGCTGGAACATCTGGAAGAAACCGGCGTCCAGCATGTCCTGGATGGTTTCATCCAACACCCGTGGGTGATTCCATTGCCGCGCAGAACGCTCTTTCAACACCGGCACCAAATCCCGGGCGCGCTGCACGTACACCGACGAACTGAAATCTCCCCGCAAAAATTCGCTGACCTGATTGCTGACCATCTTGGTAAACCTCAAAACACATCACAGGCGTGGGATGCCTGGCAGTGCCATTGCGGTGTATGGGGAATGCCAACACCGGTGGCGTGAGGGGGATTACATCGATGAAGCGGCCTTGCAGAAAGGCCAAAGGTGCGATGGGAGCCATCTCGAAATGAGAAGGCTCATGCGCTCAAGCAGGGGGAGTACAGCGACCCAAGGGAAGACAGCGCCCATTGCGGGCGCGTAATTTTTAGAGGCCAAATCAGCCTCCAGATCAATAGATACGAGCGGTTGTAGCTATTAAATTTGATGCGTTTACCGCGCCCGCACGGCCAGACTCTGGGTGGCGCGGCCGATCAGGCCTTCGGTGTCGTACAGCGCCGATTCGGCCAGGCCGCCGCCGTTGTCGCCCAGGAGCATGCGCGACTCCAGGCAGATCCACTCGCCGATGGGGCGGCGCAGGATGTTGATCGTCAGGTCGGAGTTCACAAAGCTGTAGGCCTGGTAGTCCAGCACGGTGCTGACGCCGTTGCCCGAATCGGCGGCCACGGCCACGCGCTGGTAGGGACTGGGGGCTTCCTGGCCGACGAGGGGGTGTTTCAGGCGGAACCACACCGCGCAGGGCCCGCGCGAGAGTTCGCCCTGGGCCAGGCGCTTTTCGACAAGCTGGTCATAGCCAAAGGTGCCGCCACTAAAACTGAACTGCGTGGGCGGACTGTGCTCCGGGCTGCGGGGCGCCTGCGGCAGGGGATGGCCAGCGAGCGGCGACGGGAACTGCACCGCTTCCTCGCGCTGCGCCAGCGCGGTGAAGCGCGCCACCTCCTTGGTGCCGACCATCAGGTGGGCCGAGAAATGCCCGGCATTGCGGCCCACATAGTCGCTGCGCACTTCCACCGTCAGCTCGCCCACGGGCACCGGGCGCAGCAGGTTGGCCGTGAGGCGGGCGATGTGGGTCAGGCCATGGTGCTCGGCGGCCTGCTCGATCGCGCGGCAGACCAGCGCAATCGGCGGGCCGGCGTGCTGGTGATCGGGGCTCCAGGGGCCGGCGGTCAAGGCGCTCGCGCGAAAGTAGTGGGCATCCAGGGCGGTGTAGGCAGCGTTGGACAGGTCCAGCATTGGGGTGTCTCCAAATTTTGAGTGGGTTTTTCAGCGTTTCCAGCGGGCGATTTTGACGGCCAGCACCGTGGTCAGGCCATAGGCCGCCATCGCCAGGGCGACCAGCGCAAAAAAGTCCTTGGCCGCCGCACCGTGCGCCACCAGCCAGGCGCCGGCGCCGGCCACCAGCACTAGGCGCAGCGTACCAGCCAGCACCGGGCCCAGCACCTGGCCCGCGCCCTGCGAGGCAAAGTACAGCGTCAGCCCCAGGCCGAACAGCGGAAACGCTGGCCCCACCACGCGCAGGTAGTCGCGGGCGTGGGCCAGCACCGCAGGGTCGTTGGAGAACAGGCGCGCCCAGACCTCGGGAAACAGCGCCACCACCGCACCAATCACCGCCAGGTTGAGCGCGGAGACCGCACCCGCCGTCCAGGCCACGCGCCGGGCGCGCGCCACATCGCCCGCGCCCATCGCCATGCCCACCATGGGCACCGAGGCCACGCCGATGCCGAACGCGATCGGGATCAGCAGAAACTCCAGCCGCTGGCCAATGCCATAGCCGGCCAGCGGCGCCACGCCCAGGCGGGCGACCAGGCTGGTGAAGATCAGCACCGCCAGCACCGACTGCACCGGCGACAGGCAGGCCAGCGCGCCCACCTTGAGGATGTCGCGGAACATGCTGCGGTCCAGGGTGAAACGCGCCAGATGCAGGCGCAGCCGCCCGCGTCCCGAGCGCAAATACCAGAGAAAGAACACCACGCTGGCCCCCGTCGCCACGATGTGGCCGAGCGCCACGCCCACCATGCCCAGCGAGGGGATGGGGCCCCAGCCCAGCGACAAGACCCCGCCCAGCGCAATCTGCAGCACCGCTGCGGCCATGATGCCCAGCGAGGGCACGCGCATATTGCCCGTGCCGCGCAGCACCGAGGCCAAGGTATTGCTCAGCCAGACCAGCAGCGCGCCCGAAAACAGCACCGCCGCGTAGCGCACCGCCTCGTCCAGCACCACGCCCTGCCCGCCCAGCCAGCGGTAAAAGGTGGGCCCGCCGATCCAGAACAGCAGGGTGTAGAGCACGCCGCCAATGCCCCCAATCACCAGCGCGTGCAGCGCCAGGGTGTGGGCCCGGTGCGCGTCCCCCGAACCAAAGGCCCGGCTGATGGCCGACGACACCCCGCCCCCCATCGCACCCGACGACAGCATCTGCGTCAGCATCGCAAACGGGAACACTAGCGCCATCGCCGCCAGCGGCGTGGTGCCCAAGCGACCGATGTAATAGGTCTCGGCAATGCCGACCAGCACGGTCATCACCATGGCCAGCACGCTCGGCCAGGCCAGGCGCAGCAGGGTGGACAGGATGGGGCCGCGCTGCAGGCGGTCCAGCTCGGTTGCGGGCAAGGTCATGGGGACACTGTAGTGGGCGCGGCGATCCACAGGTACGGCGCCGAATCGCATGGGTGACAAGCCCATCACCCTCCATAGGCCATGCCTGCGGCACGCGGGCGCACAAACGGTTACACTGCGCCCCCTTGTGGCTGTGGCGTGCTCGCCGATACAGCCCCGTGATCGGGTTGCCCAACAACCCAGCGACTGCCCTCTCCCGCACCCGGCCTCCACGGCCGACAGCCTTCCGGACGGTCACCCCGCCCCCTCGTGGCGAGCACCACGGCTGGCCCTACCTGCTTTCAGGCCAGCCCCCGACCGCGTGCAAGCTCCCTTGCACTGACCGCGCCGAGATATCGGTGCATGTCTCCCGCTGTTGTTCCTGGCCCAGTCCCTGCGTGACAGGGCCCCTCTTTTTCCGTTCCCCAAGGAGCCCCATGTCCAAAGAAGATCTGATCGAAATGCAAGGCAAGGTCGATGAAGTGCTGCCCGATTCGCGCTTTCGCGTGACCCTGGAAAACGGCCACACCCTGATCGCCTACGCCGGCGGCAAGATGCGCAAGCACCGCATCCGCGTACTGGCTGGCGACAAGGTGTCGCTGGAAATGTCGCCCTACGACCTGAACAAAGGCCGCCTGACTTTCCGCCACATCGAGACCCGCAGCGGCAGCACCCCGCCCCCGGCTCGGCGCAAGCCCCGCTGAGGCGCGGTCAAAACCAGCCGGCGTCTCACACGCCAAGCAGGCACGCGCGCAGGGGCAGGCGCGCACCCTCATGCCTCTTCCGCAGACCTGGGACCGCTGCTTCCTGAGCGGCCGCCCGGTCTGCCAGGACTTCCTGTCCGAACGCCCCTCCTGAACCCAGCCCCCTCCCCCGCGCGAGGGGCTGTGACGCCGAAAACGCTCTCAAATTAAGAGCACGTTCCGCACGTATCCATTGGCTTTGAAGCCAATTTGCACAAGATTTTTCTTTTCCATGCCCTGTCGCGGCAACAGGGCTGGTGGGCTGCAGCTCATCGGATAACACCCCCGCTCCCAGTTGCTGATCACCGCCCTCAAAGCAAGGGTTAACCCTTAGGAGTTCGTGAGATTTCACCCTGTTTTTTGGCCAAAGCGTAACGGTCCAATCCGTAAAATGACTTGGCAACTTTGCACTGCACGCAAGTATGGAAAGAGAGGGGGTGATGTGCACAAACCACACCTTCTTAAAACACGGGTACTGACTGGAATCACAAGTTCCTTAGTCGTCTGCAGTGGTGGTAGCAGCGGCGAGAACAAGGCTCCTGAACAATGAATGGCAGCCTGATCGCAAAAATTCGAATTCCTGAACAAATATAGTGCTTTGATCTTTTCTCCAAAGAATTAGCTTCTTTTGTAAAAATTTATACGGCATTCATTATTTCTCAGACAAAACTTTTATCTCATTCACGGAAAAACCAATGAAAAAATTTCTCTTGACCTCAACAATCATTTGCTCGGCTCTTCTTTCTGGTTGCTCGACACTGACAGCGGACGGCACCAGTCAAAACCTGTCCGTGATGACCTATTCAGCTGGCAACAAGGATTTAGTTGGCGCAGCATGCGAGCTTAAAAACGATGAAGGCACATGGACTGCCGTCACTCCGGCCACAGTGATGGTACGTCGCTCAAACAAGGATTTGATGGTTAAATGCACAAAAGCAGGATTCGCAGATGGCCGTGCCAATGTTGTATCCAAAACAAAGGCAAATATGTGGGGCAACATCATATTTGGCGGTGGAATTGGAGCGATCATCGACCACAATAACGGCAGCGCCTACCAATATCCTCCCGTGATTAAAATGACAATGGGCGAAGACGCTACGATTCAAGAGGGATCGCAGTAATCTATCTGAACCCAACGCGCCCGACAGGGCGCTTTTTATTTACACAATGAAAAAATTCATCAAGCCCCCAATCTTCATTATTTTTATAATAATTTGCGGGGTAATATTTGCACTCACACAAAGAAATCCACAGAATCAAGGAGACACAGTCAACATAAGCCTCAAAGATTACCTAATCAGCAGCTTTGTCAACGAATTACCCGACATCAATAACAAACTACCGGTTCAGATTGATCGCGATACGGTTTTAATTTCTATTGAATACAAAAATAGCAAAGTTTTGACTCGATATAAAATAACCAATCCTGATATCGAAAAACAAAATTTTACCGAAAAAATCGCACCATCACTTAAAAAACAAGCGTGCGCAGATGAAGTCAAAAGAAATCTAATAGATGTTGATGTAGAGTTTTTAAATATATACCAAGACCCTAAAGACTCGATAATATTTGAGCTCCCCATCAATAAAGAAATATGCTCAAAAATCAATCTTCTTGACTGACATAATCAGCAGCAGCGAACAACTGCCGTAAAAGTTTTTTGATTTCAGAAATAAAATCAATTACTCACAATTGCCGAACACCAAAAGAATAACACTACTTATCTCAAGAAAAAACTTCTTCATTTTAAATAGGATCGGCCATCTAAATTCTTAGAATAAAATTAAGAAAGTAATGCTATTTAATTTTTTAAATATGCTGAATATCAGCGGAACAGTCGTAATGGCTGGAGTACAGGCCCTGGCAGCCCGAGTTCGACACTTCCTCTCCGGTTTTTAGCCATTTCGAGGGGTGGGGTCTA
>CAZQXQ010000025.1:0-21665 GCA_964597235.1 uncultured Burkholderiaceae bacterium
CCGATGCCGGCCGCGACCTGCGCAAGGTCTATGAAGAAACCTTCGCCCAGCTGCAACCCAAGTACGGCGACTGGGTCATCTTCAACCACTGCATGCCGTTCGACGTGACCCGCGCTTACGACGAGGCCACCGGCCACCCCGACCCCCGCATCTGGACCGCCGAGCGCGACCGCCAGATGTGGGAAGCGCTGGAGGGCTGAGCGCTCTCAAGACCCCCCGTCTATTTTCCGGAGACACCATGAAGCTCAATGACCTTCCCCTTCAAGCGCTGCGCGGCACCGGTGAGCAGGTGCAAGCCATCCAGTTCCCCTATGTGCGTTCGCCCGACCAGGATGCCGCGCAGCCCGTGCGCCATCCCATCGTGATCGTGGGGGCAGGGCCAGTGGGCTTGTCCGCCGCGATTGACCTGGCCCAGCGGGGTCAGCCCGTGCTGATCGTGGACAACGACGACAAGCTGTCGATTGGCTCCCGCGCGCTGTGCTTTGCCAAACGCACCCTGGAGGTCTGGGACCGTCTGGGCGTGGGCCAGCCGATGGTGGACAAGGGTGTCTCCTGGAACCTGGGCAAGGTGTTCCTGCGCGACGAGCAGGTCTATCAGTTCAACCTGCTGCCCGAAGAAGGCCACGAGCGCCCAGCCTTCATCAACCTGCAGCAGTATTACTGCGAGGCCTACCTGGTCGAGCGCGCGCTGCAGCTGCCCAACATCGAGATCCGCTGGAAGAACACGGTCACGGGCATTGCGCCCCGGGGCGATGGGGCACTGCTCACCCTGGATACGCCTGAGGGGGCCTACCAGCTCGACGCCGACTGGGTGATTGCCTGTGACGGCGCCCGTTCTCCGGTGCGCAACCTGATGGGCCTGGACAGCAAGGGCCGCATCTTCCAGGACCGCTTCCTGATCGCCGACGTGAAGATGAAGGCGGACTTTCCGACCGAGCGCTGGTTCTGGTTCGACCCGCCCTTCCACCCCGGCCAGAGCGTGCTGCTGCACCGCGAGCCGGACGATGTCTGGCGTATCGACTTCCAGCTGGGCTGGGATGCCAACCCCGAGGAAGAAAAAAAGCCCGAGAACATCATTCCGCGCGTGCAGGCCCTGCTGGGCAAGGACGTGGAATTCACGCTGGAGTGGGCCAGCGTCTATACCTTTGCCTGCCTGCGCATGGACCAGTTTGTGCACGGCCGGGTGATTTTTGCCGGCGATGCGGCGCATGGCGTCTCCCCCTTCGGCGCACGCGGTGCCAACAGCGGCGTGCAGGACACCGACAACCTGGCGTGGAAGCTCGACTGGGTGATCCGGGGTCGCGCACCCGTGGCGCTGCTGGACACCTACGGTCCCGAGCGCGAATACGCGGCCGATGAAAACATCCTCAACTCCACCCGCGCCACCGACTTCATCACGCCCAAGAGCGAGATTAGCCGCTTGTTCCGCGACCAGGTGCTGGGGCTGGCCCGCGAGCACGACTTTGCCCGCCGCATCGTCAACAGCGGACGCCTCTCGGTGCCTGCCACTCTGTACGAGTCGCCCCTGAACACCCCTGACGTGGATCCCTTCCAGGGCCGCATGGTGCCAGGTGCGCCGCTGACTGATGCCCCCGTGCAGCGCAACGGGCAAGCCACCTGGTTGCTGCGTGCGCTCGCTCCGGACTTCACCCTGCTGGTGTTTGGCGAGGCGCCCGCCTGGGCGGCCAACGTGCCCAACGTGACGGTACTGCGCATCGGCCACGACCTGGTGGACGCGCAGGGCCTGCTCACCCAGCGCTTGGACGGCCAGAGCGGTACCGCCTACCTGATACGCCCCGACCAGCATGTCTGCGCCCGCTGGCGTGCCCCCACCGAAGCCGCCGTGCGCGCCGCCCTGAACCGTGCCACCTGCACCACGCACTGAGGAGACCCCTATGCTGAACACGCAACCCAACATGGCTTCGTACGACGACTTCTACGAAGCGCTGCTCACGGCCCATCAGGGCCTGGAGACCGCAGAGAGCCATGCGATGAATGCCCGCCTGGTGCTGCTGCTGGCCAACCACATCGGCGATGCGGCGGTGCTGCAGGACGCCCTGCGCATCGCGCGCGGCCAGCCCGTGGCGGCCGAGTCCGCCTCGATGGCTGGCCGCGCCGCGATCACCCCTGTCGTGCCATCCCACGCCAGCGCCTGAGCCTTTTTTGTATCCAAGGAGACTTTTTTCATGCAACGCAAGACTTTCCTCGCGGCCCTGGCGGGCCTGGCCCTTTCGACCAGCCTGATGGGCACCGTGTCCGCCCAGGACAAGCCCGTGGAATGGGTGGTGGGCTACGCCGCCGGCGGCGGCTCTGACGTGGTGGCCCGCACCGTGGCCGAGGCCATGGGCAAGACGCTGAACCGCAGCATCGTCGTCACCAACAAGCCTGGCGCCGGTACCAACATCGCTGCCGAGTACACCGCCCGCTCCAAGGACCTGGGCAACATCGTCTTCACCGCCGACTTCGCCACACTGGCCGCCAATCCCACGCTGTTCAGCAAGCTCAACTACAACGCCGAACGCGACTTCCAGCCCGTGGGCCTGCTGGTGCGCTTTCCGCTGTTTCTGGTCGTCTCCAACAGCGTGCCGGCCAACAACTACAAGGAATTTGTCGCCTGGGCGAAGCAGCAGCCCAACGGCGTGAACTGGGCCTCGGTCGGTCTGGGAAGCCCGCACCACCTGGTGGGCGAGCTGTTCCGCGAGCAAAGCGGCCTGACCCTGACCCATGTGCCCTACAAGGGCGCTGCCCCTGGTATCCAGGACGTGATCGGTGGCCAGATTTCCGCCATGTGGGTGGAAAGCGCCACCGCCTACCCCTTCCTGAACGGCAAGAAGGTCAAGGCCATCGGCGTGGCCAGCGCTCAGCGGGTGGCCACCATGCCCGACGTGCCCACGCTGAACGAGCAGGGCCTGAAGGGCTTTGAAGGCTACGCCTGGCAAGGCCTGGTCGTGCCCACCGGCACACCGGCTGAGGCCACCGCCAAGTTCGCCAGCGCGCTGCAGACCGCGCTGAACAGCACCCCCGTCAAGGCCCGCCTGCAGGCGCTGGGCGTGGAGCCCCTGCCCGGCACCCCCGCCGACATGGCCAAGTTCTCCCGCAGCGAGCGCGAGAAGTGGGGAGCGGTCATCACCAAGGTCGGCGTCAAGCTGGACTGATGCTCAAATTGGCCTTCAGGCCAATGGAATCCAGCGGTAGGTGCTATTAAATCAATAGTCATCGACCTGCGGAAATCCCTGGGTTTTGCTGGCCAGGTCCCCGGGGCGGCGATGATGGCGCGGTGTCTTTCTGCTTCAAGGAGCTCGCGCCATGCACATCGGTGTCCCCCAGGAAATCAAGAACCATGAATACCGCGTCGGCCTGACGCCGGACAGCGTGCGCGCTCTGTGCGCTCACGGCCATTCCGTGTCGGTACAGCGCGGCGCGGGTGCGGCCATCGGCCTGGGCGATGACGCCTATGCCGAGGCGGGCGCTCTCCTGCTGCCCGATGCAGCCAGCGTCTTTGCCTATGCTGACCTCATCGTTAAGGTCAAAGAGCCCCAGCCCCCGGAGCTGCCGCTGCTGCGCCCGGGGCAGCTCCTCTACACCTACCTGCACCTGGCGCCCGAGCCGGCGCTCACGGCGGCTTTGCTTCAAAGCGGCGCGGTCTGCATTGCTTACGAAACCATCACCGGCCCGGGCGGCGGCCTGCCGCTGCTGGCGCCGATGAGCGAGGTGGCGGGCCGCATGGCGGTGCAGGTGGGCGCGCACCACCTGGAAAAGTCCCAGGGCGGCCTGGGCCTGCTGCTGGGCGGCGTGCCCGGCGTGCCGGCCGCGCAGGTAGTGGTGCTGGGCGCGGGCACCGTGGGCCGCAACGCGGTGCAGATCGCCGTGGGCATGGGCGCGCGCATCACGGTGCTCGACCGTGACCTGGACCGTCTGCGTGCGCTGGACGCCCACTACGGCAACCGCATCCAGACCCTGGCCGCGACCGCGCCACAGATCGAGCAGGCCGTGCTGCAGGCCGACCTGGTCATCGCCAGCGCGCTGGTCCCCGGCGCCGCCGCGCCCAAGCTGGTGCCCCGGTCGCTGGTGGCGCGCATGAAGCGCGGCGCCGTGGTGGTGGACGTGGCCATCGACCAGGGCGGGTGTTTTGAGACTTCCCGCCCCACCACCCACGCCGCGCCCACCTTCGTGGAAGAAGGCGTGGTGCATTACTGCGTGGCCAATATGCCCGGCAACGTTGCCCGCACTGCCACCTTCGCGCTGAACAACGCCACCCTCCCGCACGCCCTGGCGATGGCCAATAAAGGCTGGCAACGGGCCCTGCGCGCAGATGTCCACCTGCGCAACGGCCTGAACATTGCCCAGGGCCAGGTCACCCACCCGGCGGTGGCGCAGGCGCTGGGCACTCCGTGGGTGGCAGCGGAGAAGGTGCTGGGATTGGCGTGATGGCGATGCCGGTCCTATTTTTGGTCAAATTGACCTCTAGCCCAACAAATACCAGCGGTACTAGCTATTAATTCAGGAGCATTTTTTCTGCCGCGTGCGCTGAAATCCCTCCACTAGAATGCCTCCGGCCACCCCGCGTGGCGCCCCATTCCCCGATCCGCCCGCCTTCCTGCATGCACAGCAATTTCCGCTTCTTGGCCGAACACTCGCCCCTGCTGGCCCAACTGGGCGCCACGGCGGAAAAGCTCTACCCCTTTGACCCCGCCAGCTGTGTGCTCAAGCTGCGCCTGCTGGCGGAAGCGCTGACCCAGGAAATCGCCTCCCGGATTGGCCTGCGCCTGGTGCAAGCCACCCAGGCCGAGCTGCTGCGCGCCGTGGACCAGCGCATGGGGCTCGACCCCCAGGTGCGGCAGATGTTTCACTTCCTGCGCCACCGGGGCAATGCAGCGGCCCACCAGGCCGACCACGGCATTGGCTACCGCGAGGGGCTGGAGGCCCTGAAAGTCGCCCGCGAAATGGCCCTGTGGTTCCACCGCAGCTTTGGCGCGGCGCCCGACTTCAAGCCTGGCCCCTTCCTGCTGCCTGACGACCCCGGCCAGAACCTGGCGGCCTTACAACGGCAGATTGACGAGGCCAACACGCGCTATGCCGAACTCCAGGCCCAGTTCGATGCACGCCTGCAAGCGGCCAACGCCCAGCCCGATACCCCCAGCGCCCAAGACTTGCAGGCCTTTGCCCAGCGCGCCGCCGACGCCGCCCAAAAAGTCCAGATGGACGAGGCCGCCACCCGCTTGCTCATCGACCAGTTGCTGATCGACGTCGGCTGGCAGGCGAATACCCAGACATTGACCCATGCCAAGGGCGCCCGGCCCGAACGCGGCCAATGCCTGGCGATTGCCGAATGGCCCACCCAGGGGCAGCAAAGCGCCGATTACCTGCTGTTTGCCGGCCTGACCCCCATTGCCACCGTGGAAGCCAAGCGGCTGAACGTCAACGTCGCCGGCAAGCTCGCCCAGGCCGAGCGCTACGCCCGGGGGCTGGCCATCGAGCCCGGATACGCCGCCGCCTGGCAGGCCGAAGGCCGCGACGGCCCCTGGCCCGACGGGCAGGGCGGTTGGTTTCAGGTGCCTTTTGTGTATTCCTGCAACGGCCGCCCCTTTGTGCGCCAAAGCCCTGAGGCCAGTGGCACCTGGTTTCGGGATGTGCGCCACCCCGCGCAGCTGGCCAGGCCGCTGCAAGGCTTTCATTCGCCCGAGGGCCTGCAGGACTTGCTCAAACGCAGCCGGACCGAGGCCGAGGCCCGCCTGCGCCAAGAAGGCTTTGCCTACCTGGGCCTGCGCGACTACCAGCAACACGCCATCGCCGCCGTCGAAGCGGCCCTGGCCCAGGGCCAAACCCAGTGCTTGCTGGCCATGGCCACCGGCACCGGCAAGACCCGCACCATCATGGGCCTGATGTACCGCTTTCTGAAGGCCGAGCGCTTCCGGCGGATTTTGTTTCTGGTGGACCGCACCGCCTTGGGCCAGCAGGCACTGGATGCCTTTCAAGAGGCGCCCCTGGAGCAAAACCAGCCGCTGTCCAAGATTTACAACGTGGCCGAACTGGGCGACATGGCCCACGAGGCCGAAACCCGCGTGCAGGTGGCCACCGTGCAGGCCATGGTCAAGCGCATCTTTGCCAGCGATGCCCCGCCGCCGCTGGACGCCTTTGACTGCCTCATCGTGGACGAGGCCCACCGGGGCTACACCCTGGACCAGGAGATGACCGAGGGCGAGCTGGCGCTGCGCGACCCGGCGCAGTACCTCTCCACCTATCGGCGGGTGCTGGACTACTTTGACGCCGTCAAGATCGGCCTGACCGCCACGCCCGCGCGCCACACCACCGAAATCTTTGGCAAGCCGGTGTTCACCTACTCTTACCGCGAAGCCGTGGCCGACGACTGGCTGATCGACCACGAGCCTCCCGTCCGCTACGAAACCCTGCTGACCCGCCACGGCATCCATTTCGACAAAGGCCAGCCGGTCGAAGCCCTGAACCTGGCCACCGGAGCCATCGAAGTCGCCGAGCTGGACGACGAACTGAACTTTGCGCTGGAGAGCTTCAACCGCCGCGTGATCAACGAGGACTTCAACCGCGTGATCTGCGAGCAATTGGCGCAGGAGCTTGACCCCCTGGGCGAAGAAAAAGCCCTGGTCTTTTGCGCCACCGACGCCCATGCCGACATGGTGGTGCGCCTGCTGAATACGGCTTTTCGCGCCGTACATGGCGAGGGCTACAACCAGGCGGCGGTGGCCAAAATCACTGGCGCCTCGGACAAGGTCGATACCCTGATTCGCCGCTACAAGAACGAACGCTTTCCCACCATTGCCGTCACGGTCGATTTGCTGACCACCGGCATCGACGTGCCCGCCATCTGCCACCTGGTGTTTTTGCGCCGCGTCAAAAGCCGCATCCTGTACGAGCAAATGGTGGGCCGCGCCACCCGGCGCTGCGACGACATTGGCAAAACCGTTTTCAAAATCTACGACCCGGTGGATTTGTACGCCGCGCTGCAAGCCGTGAACACCATGCAGCCGCTGGTGAAAGACCCCCAGGTCACGCTGGAGCAGCTGCTGGACGAGCTGAACCAGCCCGCCGCGCACACCGCCTCGGGCAGCGCCCCAGGCCGCAGCCATGCCCACGATGTGCTGGACCAGCTCAACCAGAAGCTCATGCGCGTGCTGCGCGACGCCCAGCACAAGGCCGAGAAAAAACCCGCCCTCAAGGAGCGTCTGGGCCAACTGGAACAGCAATGGGGCGTACCCCCCAAAGACCTGCACCGCCACCTGCACCAGCTGGGCCAAGAGGGCGGCCCGCAGGCTGCGGCGGACTTTTTGCGCCGCAACACCCAGCTGCTGGTGCAAATTGCCGAGGTGCGGCAGCTGGTGGGCACCGCCTACATGCCCGTGATCTCCAAGCACGCGGACGAACTGAAAGAGCGCACCCAAAGCTGGGGCCTGTACGCCAAGCCCGAGGACTACCTGGAAGGCTTTGCCGACTTTGTGCGCCAGCATATCAACCAGTCTGCCGCCCTGGCCACCGTGGTCAACCGGCCCAAAGATTTGACCCGCGCCCAGCTCAAGGAAGTGCGCCTGCTGCTGGATGGAGCCGGTTACTCCGAAGCCCGGCTCAAGGCCGCCTGGCGCAACCAGAGCAACCAGGACATTGCCGCTGGCATCATCGCCCACATCCGCCAGGCTGCGCTGGGCGAAGCCCTGCTGCCCTTTGACCAGCGCGTCTCCCGTGCCATGCAGGCGATGTACGCCCAGCATGCCTGGACGCCCGTGCAGCGCAAATGGTTGGAACGCCTGGCCAAGCAGCTCACGCACGAACTGGTGATTGACCACGACTTCGTCAACCACGCCTTTGCCAACGACGGCGGCGCCAAGCAGCTCGACAAACTGCTGGGCGGCCAGCTCGATGGCGTGATGGCGCAACTGGCCGACGGGCTTTGGCCCAAGGCAGCGTGATGTGTATCCCATGCTCGATGGGACAGACCGCCATGGCGGGTTCTGACCCGATATCTTTTGTTTTCCCTTGAAATACCCGTTCTCTATGACCACCCAAGACATCGTCCAGAAGCTCTGGAACCTCTGCGACGTCCTGCGCGATGACGGCATCAACTACAGCGACTACGTGACCGAGCTGGTCTTGCTGCTGTTCATCAAGATGGAGTACGAGACCACCGAAAGCGGCATCTTGCAAAGTCACAAGCTGCCCGCCTACGCCCGCTGGCCCGAGCTGCGCGACAAAAGCGGGCTGAACCTGCTGCAGCACTACCGCGAAACCCTGCTGAAACTCTCTGCCAGCGACGACCGGCTGATTTCTGCCATCTACGCCGACGCGCAAACCCGCCTGAAAGAGCCGCGCCACCTGGAGCAGCTCGTCAAAAGCCTGGACGGCATCGACTGGTTCAGTGCCCGCCAGGACGGCCTGGGCGACCTGTATGAGGGCCTGCTGGAGAAAAACGCCAGCGAAACCAAAAGCGGCGCCGGCCAATACTTCACGCCGCGCCCGCTGATTGACACCATCGTGCAGGTGCTCCAGCCCCAGCCCGGCGAAACCGTGCAAGACCCGGCAGCGGGCACGGCCGGATTCTTGATTGCCGCCGACCGCTACATCAAAGACCACACCGACGACCTTTACGACCTGAGCGAGCGCCAGCGCCAGTTCCAGCGCAACCAGGCCTTTTTGGGCATGGAGCTGGTGCCCGGCACCCGCCGCCTGGCGCTGATGAACTGCCTGCTGCACGGCATGGAGGGCGATGCCGAAGGCGTCGTCCACACCGGCAACACCCTGGGCGAGGCCGGCGCCGCCCTGCCCAAGAGCGACATCATCCTGAGCAACCCGCCGTTTGGCACCGCCAAGGGCGGCGGCCTGCCCACGCGGCAGTTCACCCACAGCACCAGCAACAAGCAGCTGGCCTTTGTGCAGCACATCGTGCGCCACCTGAAAGACGGTGGCCGCGCCGCCGTGGTGCTGCCCGACAACGTGCTGTTTGAAGGCGGCGTGGGCACCGACATCCGCCGTGACCTGATGGACAAATGCCGCCTGCATACCCTCCTGCGCCTGCCCACCGGCATCTTTTATGCCCAGGGCGTGAAAACCAATGTGCTGTTCTTCGAAAAAGTGAGCGAAGCTGCCACCGGCAGCACCCGCGAAGTCTGGGTGTACGACCTGCGCGCCAACGCCCCCAAGTTTGGCAAGCGCACCCCGCTGACGCACGCGCACTTTGCCGACTTCATCGCCGCCTATGGCGACGAGCCCAATGGCCGGGGCGCGCGCCAAGACCAGGGCGAGCAGGGCCGCTGGCGCCGCTTTACCCGCGACTGGATCGCCCAGGAGAAGGGCGACAGCCTGGACATTGCCTGGCTTAAAGACGACAGCGTGGAAGACGCCGCCGACCTGCCCGAACCCGCCGTGCTGGCACGCGAAGCCGTGCAAGAGCTGAACGCCGCCGTGACCGAGCTGCAAGCCATCCTGGCCGAGCTGGGCGAAGCACTGGAGGCGCAATGACGGTATTGGCCCCTGCCACCCCCGACCCCGCTGCGCCCGCCGCGCCCGCCGATACCCTGCTGGCCGACCTGCGCGCCCTGATCACCCAAAGCCGCGAACGCCTGAGCGCCACCGTCAATGCCGAGCTGACGCTGCTGTATTGGAGCGTGGGTGATCGCCTGCACCGCGAGGTGCTGGGCGGCGAACGTGCCACCTATGGCGACAAAGTCATGGAACGCCTGGGTGAACAGCTCAGTGCAGAGTTTGGCCGTGGTTTTACGGTGCGTAATTTGCAGCGCATGGTGCAGTTTTCGCAGAATTTTTCATGTAGAGAAATTGCGTCATCACTGATGTCGCAATTGAGCTGGACGCACTTTCTGCAGCTTTTGCCCCTCAAAACCGAAGCCGCCCGCCACTACTACGCCCAGGCCGCCGCCGCCGAGCGCTGGAGCGTGCGCGAGTTGCGCGCGCACATCGAGCGCAAGGCCTTCGAGCGCAGCGCCATCGCGCAAACCCACAGCGGGGCGGTGGCGGCCACCGGCGCCGTGCTGGCCCCGGCGCAGGCCAGCCAGGCGCGGCCCGACGTGGTGTTCAAAGACCCGTACTTGCTCGACTTTCTGGGCCTGCGTGCGGGCTATCTGGAGGCCGATGTGGAGTCGGCCATCCTGCGCGAGCTGGAGAGCTTCATCCTGGAGCTGGGCCGGGGCTTTGCGTTTGTGGAGCGGCAAAAGCGCATGGTGATTGATGGCGAGGACCACTACCTGGACTTGCTGTTTTTTCACCGCCGCTTGCGCCGGCTGGTGGCGGTGGAGCTCAAGCTGGGCGCCTTCCGTGCAGCGGACAAGGGCCAGATGGAGCTGTACCTGGCCTGGCTGGAGCGCCACGAACGCCAGCCTGGCGAGGAGCGCCCGATTGGCCTGATCCTGTGCGCCGACGCCAGCCGCGAAAAGGTGGAGCTGCTGCGCCCCGAGCGCGACGGCATCACCGTGGCCGAATACTGGACCGAACTGCCCCCGCGCGAAGTGCTGGAGCAGCGCTTGCACCAGGCGCTGCAAGACGCGCGGGAGCGGCTGGCGCGGCGGGAGATTTTGTTGGGGGAATCGTGCGAGGTATCGAAATGAATACAAGTCAGGAAACCCCAGTCGGCTGGGTTTTTACAGACATTGATGCACTTGCTGATCCGGTTAGCACTTCAGGCAAGAAGGTAAAAACGAAGGATGCGAAGCCTCTCGGTACATATCCTGTGGTTGATCAAGGAGTGGCGCCAAATGCCGGATATGTTGACGATGAGTCTTTAGCCATCCGCGCGGATTTGTGTAGTCCGGTGATACTTTTTGGCGACCATACGAGGGTGGTGAAGTACTTGACTCAAGATTTTGTTCCGGGTGCTGACGGAACAAAACTTATGCGTGCAAAGCCTGGTGTGGACTCGCGCTACCTGCACTACCTTATTAGGGCAGCAGAGATTCCTGATCGAGGCTACGGTCGGCACTTTCAGTACCTCAAGAGCACCGTGCTGTCCCTCGCGCCCTCGGAAGAACAACGCCGCATCGCCGACAAACTCGACACCGTGCTGGCCCGCGTGGATGCGGTGAACGAGCACCTGGCCCGCGTCGCCCCCTTGCTCAAGCGCTTGCGCCAGTCCGTGCTGGCAGCGGCCACCTCGGGGCGGTTGACGGAGGATTGGCGGCTTCAAAACGGAGGAAGTGAATCAACCCCCTTAGCTTTAGGGAGTTTGGTGGTCTCAATTGACCAGGGTTGGAGCCCCAAATGTGAACCAACAGCAGCCCTCCCAGGACGATGGGCAGTAATAAAGACGACTGCTATTCAACCGTTGATGTTCCTGCCCGATGAGAACAAGGAGTTACCTGAGTCCCTCGAACCGCGACCAAACCTTGCACTGGAGGATGGGGACGTTTTGATTACGCGGGCGGGACCGAGATCTCGCGCAGGCATTGCTTGCATCGTACGAGGAGCACACCCACGGCTCATGTTGTGCGACAAGGCGTATCGGGTTCGAGTTGATCAGTCAAAAATTTGCTCGGACATGCTGAACCTGCTGCTGAACAGCCCGAGTGTCCTCGACGCAATTGATCAAATGAAAACCGGAATTTCTGAGAGTGGTGTGAACTTGACTCAAACGAAGTTTCGCGAGCTCCGGCTTGAGGTGCCGCCAATCGAAGAACAAACCGAAATCGTCCGCCGCGTAGAACTGCTGTTCGCCTACGCCGACCGCCTCGAAGCGCGCCTGCGCGCCGCGCACACCGCCACCGAGCGGCTCACCCCCGCGCTGCTGGCCAAGGCCTTTCGCGGCGAGCTGGTGCCGCAAGACCCCAACGACGAACCCGCAGCGCAACTGCTGCAGCGCCTGCAAGCCAGCCAGGCGACGGCTGCCCCCAAACGACGCAAGGCCCGGGCCGCGCCTGCGGTGCAGGATTGAAGGTCAAATCGGCCTCCAGCCCAATAAATATCAGCGGTACTAGCTCCTGATTCCATAGCGTTTTCCCCGGCCCACCATGTACCTTGACCACATCACCCTGAAGAACCTCAAAGGGTTCAAAAACCTGTCGTTCAGTTTGGCGCGGCCCGATGGGTCGTATGCGGGCTGGACGGTGTTCACGGGCGACAACGGCTCGGGCAAAAGCACCTTGCTCAAGGCGATTGCGATTGGGCTGGTGGGCCGGGATGTGGCCCGGTCGCTGCAGCCCAGCTTTCACCGCTGGGTGGCCGAGGATGCCCAGGCTCGCGAGGCCGAGATCGAATTGCGGCTGCAACCCGAGAGCGGCGTGGATGAGTTTGTGGGAAAGGGGGGCACCAGTGATAAGCCCTTGAGCGCCCATTTGCGCTTGCACGCCGTGGCTACCGATGCCCAGTTGGAAGAGCCCGCCAAAAAATCCACCGCCCAGCGCGGCCCCTGGTCCGGGCAGGCGCCTGGGTGGTTTTCCTGTGGCTATGGGCCGTTCCGCCGGGTCTTTGGCGCCTCGCAGGAGGCGACCCGGCTCATGGTGGGGCCGGTGACCGAGCGCTATGTGACCATGTTCCAGGAGGCGGCGTCGCTGTTCGAGGTGGACCAGTGGCTCAAGACCCTGAACCACAAAAAGCTCGAAGGCCGGCAGGCCGAAGCCCGCTTGCTGGACCTGATCATCGACATCTTGCGGGATGACCTGATGCCCAACGACATCACCGTCGATGGCGTGGACTCGGACGGTCTGTGGCTGCGCGACCGCAATGGCCTGCGCCTGGCCTGGAGCGAGATGAGCGACGGCTACCGGGCGGCGCTGGCCTTGTTGGCCGACATCCTGCGGCATTTGGTCAAGACCTATGGGATGGACGGCTTGGCGGAAAAGGGGTCCGACGGCCGCTGGGTGGTGGTGCGCCCGGGCGTGGTGATGATTGACGAGATTGATGCCCACCTGCACCCCGAATGGCAGCAGCAAATTGGTTTCTGGCTCAAGGCGCACTTTCCCAGGATTCAGTTTTTGGTCACCACGCACAGCCCCATCATTTGCCAGGCGGCCGACCCCAACGGCCTGTTTGTCTTGCCCGAGCCCGGCAGCGCCCAGGAGCCCCGCGCCCTGAGCGACGAGGAGTACCAGCGCATCATCGCTTCGCGCCCCGACACGATCCTGCTCAGTTCGGCGTTTGGCTTGCAGAACACGCGCTCCCCCAAGGCGGTGGAGGCCCGGGCGGCCTATGCCCGTTTGGCCGCCAAGCGCCGGGCTGGCGCTACCTTGTCGGCCGAGGAAAACCAGGCCATGGCCCAGCTCCAGCTGTTTGTGACCGACGAGGAATGAGGCCATGAAACATGTCCAGCGCCCAGCCTTGCCGGGCCGCGTGGCCCAGTACCTGGCACGCCAGCAGCAAAAGTTGACTGAAAAGCAGTCGGTGGGCGCGCTGGACATGGAGTCGTTCTGGAACAGCCGCCGCGCCACCCGCACCGTGGGCCAGGCCCTGAAGGCCTTGCAAAAAGCCATGGGCCCGACCGAGTCCTGCATGTACTGCGTGGACAACCACGGCACAGACATCGAGCATTTCTGGCCCAAGGGGCCTTACCCCGACAAGGCGTTTGATTGGGACAACTGGCTGTTGTGCTGCACCGAGTGCGGGCGCATCAAGGGCGTGAAGTTTCCGCTCGACGCCCAGCAGCAACCGCTGTTGATCAATCCCACCGAGGAAGACCCATGGGCCTGCCTAGACTTTGACCCTGACACGGGCAACCTGGTCCCCCGGTTTGATCTGTCCGCCAACGACTGGATTCCCAAGGGCGCCGCCACGGTGGACGTGCTGCACCTGGACCGCCGCGAGGCCCTGGCCCAGCGTTACCAAAAAACCTACCAGCGTCTGTGCCGCAAGGTGGATACCGCCTTGACAACTCCCGATCTCGATGTGTCCGCCTGGGTGGAGGATTTGTTCGCCGCCGATGACCATGGGTTGTTGCCCTGGTGCCTGCAGGGCCCAGGCCAGTTCAGAGGGTCGTTCGATGCCTTGCGCAAGGGGTATCCCCGGCTTTGGCAGTTGTGCCAACAAAAATTGACCGTCGAATCCGCCTCCAGCCCAATAAATACCAGCGGTGCTAGCTACTGATTCAATAGCATTTTCCCTGGCCCCACAATACCCCCCATGAGCATTCAGACCGACGACTTTGCCCCCGCGCCGCCCAAGCGGGTGGTGTCCGCTGCCGCCACGTCCTCGCAGGAGGAGGCGCTGGAGCGGGCCTTGCGACCCAAGCTGCTGCAGGAGTATGTGGGCCAGGCCAAGGCCCGGGAGCAGCTGGAGATCTTCATCGGCGCGGCCAAAAAGCGCCGGGAGGCGCTGGACCATGTGCTGCTGTTCGGCCCGCCGGGGCTGGGTAAGACCACGCTCTCGCACATCGTTGCGGCGGAGCTGGGGGTGCAGCTGCGCCAGACCAGCGGCCCGGTCCTCGAAAAACCCAAGGACCTGGCGGCGCTGCTGACCAGCCTGGAGAAGAACGATGTGCTGTTCATCGACGAGATCCACCGCCTGTCGCCGGTGGTTGAGGAAATCCTCTACCCGGCGCTGGAGGACTACCAGATCGACATCATGATCGGCGAGGGGCCGGCGGCGCGCAGCATCAAGCTCGATTTGCAGCCCTTCACCCTGGTGGGCGCCACCACCCGCGCCGGTATGCTGACCAACCCGCTGCGCGACCGCTTTGGCATCGTCGCGCGGCTGGAGTTCTACACGCCCGACGAGCTCAACCGCATCGTGCTGCGCAGCGCCAGCCTGCTGGGCGCGCCCATCGACGCGGAGGGGGGCTTCGAGATCGCCCGCCGTTCGCGGGGCACGCCGCGCATTGCCAACCGCCTGTTGCGCCGGGTGCGCGACTATGCCGAGGTCAAGGGCGATGGCCGCATCACCCTGGACATTGCCAACCGGGCGCTGGCCATGCTGGATGTCGATCCCGAGGGCTTTGACGTGATGGACCGCAAGCTGCTGGAAGCCGTCATCCACCGCTTTGACGGCGGGCCGGTGGGGCTGGACAACGTGGCGGCCAGCATTGGCGAGGAGGCCGGCACCATCGAGGACGTGATCGAGCCCTACCTGATCCAGCAAGGTTATTTGCAGCGCACCCCGCGCGGGCGCATCGCCACGCTGGCGGCCTACCGCCACCTGGGTGTGACCCCGCCTCAGGCCGCTGACGGCGCCGTCAACCCGGACGGTGCCGCATGAACAAGTCCTTGTCACCGGCCCGCAAGCGCCAGACCGTCTGGGCTGGCATCGCCCTGGTGGCCGCTGCGGCGGTTTGGGGCTGGACGACCCAGCGCGGCACCCTGGTCGATGCGGTGGCCGTGCAGGCGCAGCCGCTGGTGCGCACGGTGCAGTTTTCTGCGCGGGTGGCGACGCTGTCGCGGGTGGAAATTGGCAGCACCGTGACCGGCCGGGTCGAAGCCGTGCGGGTGCGCGAGGGCGATGCGGTGCGCGCTGGCGACCTGCTGGTGCAGCTGGAGTCCGACGAGGCCCGCGCCGCCCTGGCCCAGGCCGAAGCCACCCAGCGCCAGGCCGAGGCGCGGCTAGCCGGTCTGCGTGGCACCGGTCGCCAGGCCCTGCAAGCCACCCAGGACCAGGCCGAGGCCACCTTGCGCCAGGCCCGAGCCGAGTTGGCGCGGGCGCAGCAGCTGGTGGCGCAGGGTTTTGTCAGCGCTTCCCGCATTGACGAGGCGCAGCGGGTGCTCGATGTGGCGCAGGCGCAGCGCGACGCCGCCCGCGCCCAGGTGCAGGCCAATGCCGAGGCCGGCGCCGACCTGGTCCAGGCCGAGGCGCAGCTGCAATCCGCCCGCGCTACCACCCAGGCGGCCCGCGCCCGGCTGGAACAGACGCTCTTGCGTGCCCCGACCAACGCCCGCGTGCTGACGCGCGAGGTGGAACCCGGCCAGATCGTGCAGCCTGGCAGGGTGCTGCTGCGCCTGGCGCTGGACGGCCCCACCCAGCTCAAGGCCCAGGTCGATGAACGCTTTTTGGCGCAGCTGCAGCCCGGCCAGCCGGCCAGCGTGGTGGCCGATGCCCATGCGGGCCAGCCCTTCGCGGCACAGGTGCTGTCGCTGTCGCCCTTGGTTGATGCCCAGCGCGGCGCGGTCGAGGTCAAGCTGGCGCTGCCGCAAGCGGCACCGGCCTTCTTGCGCGAGGACATGACCCTCTCGGTCGAGGTGGAAACCGGCCGCCGCGAGCGCGCGCTGGTGCTGCCGCTGGCGGCCCTGCAGGGCGGTGCGACCGAAACCTCCTCCCAGGTCTGGGTGGCCGAGGACGGCCGTGCCCGCTTGCGCCCGGTGGCGCTGGGCCTGCGCACACTCGAAGCCGCCGAGGTCCGCGAGGGCCTGGCGGAAGGCACCCAGGTGCTCCTGGCCCCGAACCTGCAGGAGGGCCAGCGGGTGCGCCCCCGGCTACAGCCGTCGCGCCTGGCCCCGTCCCCCGCGCAGGCCGCTTCTTCAGGTGCCGCCGGGGCGGCCCTGAGCAACGCCATGGGCCGCTAAAACCATGAACCTGACCATGGCCCGCTGGCGCCGCTGGGGTTTCGAGTGGCAGGTGGCCACGCGCTTTTTGCGCGAGGGCCGGATGCAGACTTTGCTCATCATCGTGGGCGTGGCGGCAGGGGTGGCGGTGGTGGCCTACATCTCCGCGCTGATTACCGGCCTGCAGGCCAGCACGCTGACCAAAACCCTGGGCGCGCAGGCGCATGTGCAGCTGCGCTCGCCGGACGATGTGGTTCTGCCGGCCGCTCGCTTTGAGCCCGGCACGGCCCAGCTCAGCGACACCCAGCCGCGCGCCCAGCGCCTGCGTTCGGTGGTGGGCTGGCAGGCGCTGGTGCCGATTCTGGAAGCGCATCCGCTGGTCGAAGCCGTCTCGCCCATGGCGGCAGGTGCGGGCCTGGCCTTGCGCGGAGAGGCGGTGCAGTCGATTGCGCTGCTGGGCGTGGATCTGGACCGCTACGACCGCATCGTCGGCCTGCGCGGCAAGGTGGTGACCGGCACGGCTCGCCTGGCACCGGGCGAGGCCGTCATTGGCCGCGAGCTGGCCAGCGACCTGGGCGTGCGCCCGGGCGACCGGCTCACCCTGCAGTTCGGCACGGCGGGCGCGCTCACCGAATCGGTGCGCGTGACGGCCCTCGTGGACCTGGGCGTGCGCGACCTGAACCGCCGCACCGTCATCGTGCCGCTGCGCGCCGCGCAAAGCCTGCTGGGCCTGCCCGGCGGCGTGACCAGCCTGGACCTGCGCCTGCGCGATGTCTGGGCAGCGCAGGACCTGGCCCGCGACTGGCGCCGCCAGTACCCCTATCAGGTGGACAGCTGGCAGGAGAACAACGCCCAGCTGGTGTCCGCGCTGAACGCGCAGTCGGTCAGCACCGCCATCATCCGGGGCGTGGTGCTGGTCGTGGTGGTGCTGGGCATCGCCAGCGTGCTGGTGGTGTCGGTGGTGCAAAAGCACCGCGAAATCGGCATCCTGCGCGCCATGGGCACCACCCGGGGGCAGATCCTGCGGGTGTTTTTGCTGCAGGGCGCCATCGTCGGGGCGGTGGGATCGGCGCTGGGGCTGGCGCTGGCCGTGGCGCTGATCTGGGGCTTCACCACCTTCGTGCGCGGATCGGACGGGCTGCCGCTGTTCAACATTGCTTTGCCTCTGGACATTGCCTGGCGTGTGGCGCTGATTGCCACCGTCTGTGGCGTGCTGGCGGCGATTGCCCCGGCCCGTCGCGCCGCCGCGATGGACCCGGCCCAGGCGATCCGGGTGTGAACGGATGAACGTCTCCTCTTCCACCCCGCTGGTGCAGCTGCAGGGCCTGCGCAAGACCTATGCCCAGGGCCTGCCCAATGAATTCGAGGTGCTGCACGGCCTGGACTTGCACATCGCGCAGGGTGAGTTCGTCGCGCTGATGGGGCCCTCGGGCTCGGGCAAGAGCACCTTGCTGAACATCCTGGGCCTGCTGGAGCGCGCCACCGCCGGCAGCTACCGCCTGCAGGGCGAGGAAATCTTGGGGCTGGACGATGCGGCGCTGACGCTGCGCCGCCGCGCCCTGCTGGGCTTCGTCTTCCAGTTCCACCACCTGCTGCCAGCCTTCACCGCGCTGGAGAACGTGACCCTGCCGGTGCTGATGGCCGAGGGCCATGTCGGCACCGTGCAGCGCGAGCGGGCCCGTGCCCTGCTCGCGGCGGTGGGCTTGGCGAATGTCGAGGGCAAGCGCCCCAGCGAGTTGTCCGGCGGCATGCAGCAGCGCGTGGCCATTGCCCGGGCGCTGGTCATGGACCCGCCGCTGGTCTTGGCCGACGAGCCCACCGGCAACCTGGACCAGGCCTCGTCCAGCGAAGTGTTCGCACTGATGCGCCAGATCCACGCCGAGCGCGGCACCACCTTCCTCATCGTCACCCACGACCCCCGCCTGGGCGCGCGCTGCGACCGCTGCATCGAACTGGTCGATGGCCGCATCGCGCGGGATGGGGTGGTGCGCGCCGAGAAAGGGACGCTGCTGGGCTTCTGAGTCCGGTCAGGTGCTGGTTTCGTCCCGCACCGCTTCGGCGTCTTCGAGGTGGCTGGTGTCGCCCCAGCCCACCAAAGTCCGCCACTGAAAGCGCAAACGCTGTCAATGTGCGAACAAGTGATTACGATGCGGTCATGTACACCATCAAGAAAACCCAGCAGTTCAGCGATTGGATTGACGGTATCAAGGACAACTTGACCCGCATCCGACTCAACAGACGATTGGACAAAGCGCAGCGTGGTCTGCTTGGGGACGTGGCCCCGGTGGGCGAAGGTGTCAGCGAAATGCGCGAGTTCTTCGGCCCCGGCTGGCGCATGTACTACATGCAACGGGGAGATGTATTGATCGTGATGCTGGGCGGTGGTGAAAAAAGCAGCCAAACCGCAGACATTGCCGCGGCTGTTGCCCTGTCCAAAACCCTTGAGGAGTAACTGACGATGAGCGAAAAAACAAAAATTTCCGAGCTGGCCACCTTCGACATGGCAGAAGCGCTGAATACCGAAGAAGATATTGCCAACTACCTGACCTTGGTTCTGGAAGAAGGCGATATGTCCGAGTTCAACCACGCGCTCAATGTGGTGGCCCGTGCGCGGGGCATGACAGCAGTGGCCGAGCAATCTGGTCTGACCCGCGAGGCGCTGTACAAGGCTCTGCGCCCCGAATCACAACCACGCTTTGACACGATTTACCGGGTGTGCAAGGCACTGGGCGTGCGTCTGGTAGCGCAGACTGCGGCCCATGCTTGAGGCGCCAACCCATCCGGTCCGCGCTTGGCCTACCATCAGAGCGTTTTTCAGTGAAATACCTTGCGTTGGTGGTAGTCGAGGTACGCAGCCAGTTGCTGGCTGGGTGGATGCCGCAGCGCCATGGGCAAACTTAGCGTCTGTTGATGCTGGCGGGTCAGACGCGGTGAAATTTGCATCTGCCCAGCGCTGTCAAACGTGATCAAACCTTTGTCAAAAAGCGCGTCCAGGTTGGCCGACAACAGCAGTCCATTGTGGCTGTCGAGCCGTTCTCGGGCGGTCGAGTCAGCCCACGGTTTGACGTGGGAAGCCCGGAGCACTTCGTTGCAGGTCAGACCGGTAACGGCACAGGCACCACCCCACACCTGCATCAAATCCGCCCGAAATTGCCCTTGACCACGCCGTGCATGAACCGTTGATAAGACCGTCGTAACCGGGGTGCTGCCATCCGGCATGTCTTCGGCGGCCAAAGGTTCTGATGGGGCGCACCCAATGGCATCCCTGAGGCGTTGCCACTTCCCTGCTGCTGCTTGGCGTTGAGCGACAGGAATTGCGTCGAGGTACCGCTGGGCCGTTGCCAGATCAAGCTTGGTGTAACTGTTGAACATGGTGAGCAACCTTTGTTGCCCCGGCACCCCTGTGATCACTTCGGGATCCAGTAAAACTGGAGT
The DNA here is from genome assembly GCA_964597235.1 of uncultured Burkholderiaceae bacterium. Classification (GTDB taxonomy): domain Bacteria; phylum Pseudomonadota; class Gammaproteobacteria; order Burkholderiales; family Burkholderiaceae_C; genus CAYZPX01. Next base: position 19,866 of record CAZQXQ010000025.1, read on the forward strand.
GCCAAGCCACCAGAAAAACTCGTCCGGACATACCCAGTTGGGAATCCAATGCAGATCGTTGTTCCAGTCTCTCAGAAATTTTTTCTGGTCGCCTCTGTATTGCGTTTGTACATTCGGAACGTTCCAAGCGTCTTGCCACAGGGTGTGTAACGACAGCTGTTGAGCAATCGCCTTACGCTGCGGCTTGTGGTGATCCTCGAAGAGCCCCATCGCATTGCCTGCAATACCGACCAGATACTGCCTCCCGCCGTGCGAGGCCGTCATGAAGACAAACGTCTGCCCGGCGTTTTCATCCAGCGGTGCATTGCCAATACCTTCAGTGTGAAACACGCGGTAGTGCTGTCCGTTACTGGCGGTCAGCTGCATCCGTGTCGAGTTGTTCCACTCCTCGTGGCCGTAACCCGTCTTCTGTGGGTAGCCGCTGGTAGCCTTAACACCCGAGGGGCGTTGATAGGCTGCGGTGTTCCAAAAAACGGGCTTTTGAACAAAAAGTGCCATAGTTTCTGCCTCTCAAAAATCATTCTGTTGATGCGGACAGTTGCCGAAGCCAGGGCAGAGCCAGCCACTGCGAGCAAAACCCGCTATGCCGTAGTTTCGTCCAAACTGCCAAGGTCCAGGTGGCTGGTGTCGCCCCAGCCCACTAGGGTGAGGCCCTCGCCGGTCCACAGCAGGCGGTTGATGGCGGCATTGGCCAGCGACCAGGTGCGCGGCGCCTGCAGGTCCTGGCGGGTGGCCAGGCGGTAGAGGATGTCCATCACCCCGCCGTGGGCCACCAGCACCACCAGCTCGCCGGGGTGGGCCTGGGCGATGGTTGCGGTGATGGCTGCGATGCGCGCCTGAAGCTGGCGCAGCGATTCGCCCCCCTCGGCGGCAAAGTCCGGGTCGCGCTGGCGCCAGCGGCGGGCTTCTTCGGGGTGGCTCTGTTCGATGTCGGCAAATGTGCGCCCCTGCATCCAGCCAAAGCTGCGCTCGCGCAGGTGCTCGGTGGTGCGCAGCGGGGCGCCGGTGGTTTGGGCGATGGCCTGCGCGGTGACCAGGGCGCGCGCCAGGTCGCTGCTGTAGATGGCGGCCACGGGTTCGTCGGCCAGGGCCCGGCCGGCCTGGGCGGCTTGCCAGAGGCCGCGCTCGTTCAGCGGAATGTCCAGGTGGCCCTGCAGGCGGGTGTCCACGTTCCAGGCGGTTTCTCCGTGGCGAATGGCGATGAGGCGGGTGGTGTCCACAAGAGGCTCCAAGGGCGAAAGGTCCATGAGAAACGGGGGAAAACAGGGAAAAGCGGGGTAGGGCAGGGTGCTCGGTAGGGCCGGAAAGCGCGATCGGGCCTTGGCAAGGATAATTGCGGGCTTTTAGCCCCCGTTATGCACGCCACCACCGCAACCCCTTCCTGGACTGCCGAGGACGCCCCCGAGGGCGCCCCCGAAGCCGCCAATACCGTCAAGATCGAGCGCGAGCTCCACAAGCTGGAAAAGCGCCTGTGCCGCCAGGTGGGGCAGGCGATCATGGATTTCAACATGATCGAGGAGGGCGACCGGGTGATGGTCTGCGTCTCTGGCGGCAAGGACAGCTACGGCATGCTCGACATCCTGCGCAAGCTGCAGGCCCGCGCGCCCATCCAGTTCGAGTTGATTGCCGTCAACCTGGACCAGAAGCAGCCGGGCTTTCCGGCCCATGTGCTGCCCGAGTACCTGCAGGGCATCGGCGTGCCCTTTCACATCGAGACGCAGGACACCTACAGCATCGTCAAGAAGGTGATCCCCGAAGGCAAGACCATGTGCAGCCTGTGCAGCCGCCTGCGCCGGGGCA
>CAZQXQ010000026.1:0-21251 GCA_964597235.1 uncultured Burkholderiaceae bacterium
CCAACGCCGTGATGGCGCTGATGGTGGGCGCGATGACCATCCACAACATCCAGCCTGGCCCGCAGGTGATGACCAGCAATCCCGAGCTGTTCTGGGGCCTGATCGCTTCGATGTGGATCGGCAACGCGATGCTGATCATCCTGAACCTGCCGCTGATCGGCATCTGGATCAAGCTGCTGACCGTCCCCTACCGCTGGCTGTTCCCCGCGATCGTGCTGTTCTGCGCGGTGGGTGTGTATTCGACCAACAACAACACCTTCGACATCTGGATGGTGGCGATCTTTGGGGTGGTGGGTTACACCTTCATCAAGCTGGGCGTGGAACCTGCGCCTCTGCTGCTGGGCTTCATCTTGGGCCCGATGATGGAAGAAAACCTGCGCCGGGCCCTGTTGCTCTCGCGCGGTGATTGGAGCGTGTTCGTCACCCGTCCGCTGTCAGCGGGCCTGCTGGTGGCCGCAGCCCTGTTGCTCGCCATCGTGCTCCTTCCCTCGGTCAAGAACAAGCGCGAAGAGGCTTTTGTTGAGGATTGACCCCCAGCGGTCCTGTTAAAATCCGCGCCACTTCTTTTGCTTGTTGGCAACTACCAAGTCGATTCGCAAGCAAGAGTCTCTGAACGGCACCCCTCGGGGTGCCGTTTTTTTACGCCTGTGGCTACGCGGGCTTCAGCGCCGGGACGAGACCACGATCCCGCCCACGATCAGCGCAAATGCCGCGCCGTGGAATAGCTTGGGTGTCTCGCCCAGAAACAGCGCCGACAGCAGCGCGGCAAACAGTGGGGTCAGGTTCACGAAAAAGCCCGCCACGGCCGGGCCGGCGCGCTGCACGCCCAGACCCCAGCAGCGGTAGGCCAGGATGGCCGGGCCCAGCACGATGAAGGCCAGTGCGGCGACCAGGGTCGGGCTCCAGACGATCCGGGGGCTGGCCAAGGTCCATTCCAGGCCGGCGAACAGGCTGGACCAGCCCAGGCCGAACACCAGTTGCGCCATCAAAAACAGCGCCCAGTCTTTCCGTACCTCAGTCGGTTCGCTGGTGCGCACCAGGATCCAGCTGTAAAACGCCCAGGCCAGGGTGGCCAGCAGCATGAACAGGTCACCCGGCACCAGGCGCAGCGCCAGCAGCAGCTGCCACTCGCCCCGGCTGAGCACCAGCAGTACCCCGGCCGACGACAGCAGTGCGCCCAGCAGTTGGCGCCGGATCACCGGTGCGCCAAAAAACAGGCCGCCTACGGCGAGCATCAGCACCGGCATGCTCGACCCCACCAGCGTCGCGTTGATCGGGGTGGAGGTCTGCAGCGCCAGGTACTGCAGCGCGTTGTAGGTGCCAATCCCCAGCAGGCCCAGCACCGCATAGCGGCGCCAATGCAGCCACAGCGCACTGCGGGGGCGCAGCACCCGGTAGGCCAGCGGCAGCATCAGCACAAAGGCAAAGGCCCAGCGCAGCAGGTTCAGGGTGATCGGGGCGACCTGGTCATGCACCAGGCGCCCCACGATGGCATTGCCCGCCCACAGCAGGGGCGGAATCGTCAATAGCACCGCAGTGCCGAAAGTGAGAGGAGCAGTCATGCCCGCACTGTAGCGGTGCCCTGAGGCCCCTTGCAGCACGGCAATTCATGGCAGGATGGCGGCCTGTTTTTAGAAGGAGACTTGTTCATGAGCCTTGCCGTCCAGATCCAGCAAGCCGGTGGCCCCGAAGTGATGCAGCTGGTCGATGTGACCGTGGGCGATCCCGGGCCCGGCCAGGTCCGCATCCGCCACCAGGCGATTGGCCTGAACTTCATCGATGTCTATCAGCGTACCGGCCTGTACCCCTTTCCCATGCCGCTGCAGCTGGGCATGGAAGCCTCCGGCATCGTCGAGGCCGTGGGCGAGGGCGTGAGCCACCTCCAAGCGGGCGACCGCGTGGCCTACGCTGGCAACCCGCCCGGCAGCTACTGCGAAGTGCGTGTCATGCCCGCCTTCAATGTCTGCAAGCTGCCGGACAACATCAGTTTCGAGACCGGCGCGGCCATGATGCTCAAGGGCCTCACCGCCCAGTACCTGCTAAAAAAGTGCAAGCCCGTTGAAGGGCTGGAGCCTGGTGATTTCGTGCTGTTCCACGCTGCGGCTGGGGGCGTGGGCCTGATTGCCTGCCAATGGGCGCGCGCGTTGGGCCTGCAGCTGATCGCCACCGCCGGCTCCGACGCCAAATGCCAGCTGGCCCTGGCCAATGGCGCCGCCCACGCCATCAATTACCGCAGTGAGGACTTTGCCGCCCGCGTGCGCGACATCACCGGCGGCAAAGGCGTCAAGGTGGTCTATGACTCGGTGGGCAAGGACACCTGGGAAGGGTCGCTCAACTGCCTGCGCCCCTTTGGCCTGATGGTGAGCTTCGGCAACGCCTCGGGCCCCGTGCCCCCGTTCGCGCCCGGCATCTTGGGCCCCAAGGGCTCGTTGTATGTCACGCGCCAGACCCTGTTCACTCACATCACGACCCGCGAGGCCACCCAGGCCATGGCCGACGACCTGTTTGCCGTGGTGGGCAGCGGTCAGGTGCAGATCCACATCGACCAGCGCTTTCCCCTGGCCCAGGTGCAGGAAGCCCACCGCGCGCTGGAAGCCCGCCAGACCACCGGTTGCACCATCCTGACGCTGTGAAGGCGCTGGCCTTGGTCAGGCAAAGGTGACCAGGGCGGCGTCGGCGACCTCGTCCAGGTGGGGCAGGTGGTTGAAGCTTTGCAGCATCAGCCGCCGTGGGGAGACGCTGAACTCGGTCACCGCGCTGTTGCGGATGCGCATGTTCAGCGCAATCGTCACTTCGGGCGGGGTGCTCAACACCTCGCCCATCGCCGCCGAGATCGGGCCGCCGCTGCTGACCAGCAGCACGTTTTGCCCCGCATGGTGCTGGCGCACATGCTCCAGCGCCGCCCGCACCCCGCCCGAGAAATCCACCCAGCTGGGCATGCCCTGGGGGCTGATCACCCCAGCCATCCACTGCGCCAGCGCATCGCACAGCAGCCGGAAATGCTGCCGGTACAGCTCTGGCGTCTCCGGCTTGGGCAGGGGTTGGGGGTGGATGGCGGCGATCAGCGCATGGCTGTCGTATTCATTCAAGCCGGGCAAGGCCAGGGCCTCGGGTGTTACGCCCAGCCCTTCGGCAATGCCTTCGAAGGTTTGCTGGTGTCGGCGCAGCGTGCCGGTCAAGACTGCGTCAAAACGCTTTCCCTGCGCCCGCCAATGCGAGCCCAGGCGCACCGCCTGTTCACGCCCCAGGGGGCTGAGCTGGTCGTAATCGTCGGCACCAAACGAGGCCTGGCCGTGGCGCACAAGGTAGAGCGTTCCCATGGGCCAGATTGTGTCCACAGCCGACGGTTTTACCTTGTCGCTCAAGCGACGTTTGCTATTAAGTTAATAGCTATAACCGATGGTATTTATTGGGCTGGAGGCCATTTTGATCATGAATCAATGCCGGCGCTCCACTTCCAGATCGCTCAGCATCCGCAGCAGGGCACGGTTCACCGATTCCAGGTCCATCTCGTGGGTTTCGCACAGCTCGCGGACCAGGTTGGCGTCGCCCGTCTCCAGGGCAGCTGCCATTTGCAGGGGGGGAGCGTAGGGGCCCTCCTGCTTCACTGTCGCTTCGGCGATCCGTTCAGACAGTGGCAGTCGCTGCAGGATGGTTTCCAGCGGCTCGTGCATCAGCGCGTCCAGCTGGGAGAACAGGCCGCACAGGTAGATTTCGCGCCGCAGCTCGCTTTCAATGCCGGCATCCAGCAGCAGGCGCATCAGCCGGGCGCGCATCACCATGCTTTCGCGCACGGGGTGTAGGTTCACGTTGGTGCTGGCGTGCGGCAACTGAGCGGCCAGCCAGCGCTGCATCGAGCCATAACCCATCATCACCAGGCCCTTGCGCAGCGAATCCACGCCAGAGCTCAGCCCCAGGGCGGCCGAATTGGTGTAGGTCAGAAAACGATAGGCCAGCAGCGGGTCCTCGCTGAGGATTTCCTCGAACGTTTCCAGCGACTGGTCGGCCTCGATCGCCTTGAGCAAGCGCGCAATCACCTCTTGCGAGGCCAGCAGCGGCTTGTGGCGCAGCTGGTGCAGGAGGTCGTCCGTGGGCCAGCCCGCCACGGCCAGGGCCTGCTGCTTGTCCAGGCAGTGCGCCATCAGCGCCGCACTGGCAATGTTTTCGTAGATCTGGCCGGCCCGCACCGGGCTGGGGGGGGGCGGTGGCGTCCCCGCCTGTACGGGAATATCCGCCTGCAACGCAAGCCGGCTTTCTTGTGGGTTCAGGCTCAGTAAGCTGAGGGTGAAACAACGGGCCAAGTCCGGGGGCAGGCCTTCTCGGACACCCCCTTGCCACACCAAGCGCAGCCCGCGTTGCTTGGCCGTGTGCACACGGGCCACCAAACTGGGGTCGTGCTGGAGCCAGGCCCCCGGCACCGCGATCAGCGGCGCATTGGCCGGCGCATGGGCCAGCAAATCGTGCAGCAGATCGTGGGAGCGCGGCGAGAGCACCAGCGGCGGCGAACTGGCCGACCACAGCTGCGCCACCGTCCGCAACAAATGCGCCGCATCGATGGAGGGGGAGACCTCGTTGTGAATGTACAGCTGGACACCCGCCAGTTTGCGCTGGCGGTTCCACAGCGGGCGATAGCCCAGAATCAGACTGCTGAGAACGGACTGGGGCATGCGCGCGATTCCAGTGGGGCCGAATCCATCAGCCGATGAAGTTGAACAGCGACAGCTTCTGGATCTGTGCGTAGGACTGCAGGGCCGCCGAGTAGGCCGTCTGCTGGTTCTGGGAGTCCGAGAAGCCCTGGATCATGTCCAGGTCTTCCGCGCGGGAGCGGTCGGCTTCGAGCTGGAGGGAGCGTTGCTCCTGGTCGCCGGAAATCCGATCCACCCGGTTCATGAAGTTCCCGGCCTGCCCCCGCACAGTCAGCACCCGCTCCAGCCCCTTGTCCAGGTTGCCCAGCGCTTGGCCAACCGCCTGGGTGACGTCGTTGCTACTGGTCGCGCCGCCCGCAAGGCTGGCAATGGCGCTGTCCAGCACGCTGAAGATGCTGGCCGTGGGCTTCAGATCAACGGTGTCGCCGGTCGCAGGCATGCCGGTGATATCGAAGCGCAGGCCGGGGACGCCGGTGACCGAAATGGTGGCGGGTTTGTCAGAGGGGTAACTGACGGTTGTTCCAGGCGCTGTCCCATTAATGGTGTAAGTCGCTGTGGTCGTGCCCCCAGTCGTCGTCACGCTGGTGAATTCAATCTTGTAGTCATTTCCCGTCACCGCACTTGGATCCGTCGCTGTGATGCCACCTGTGGTCAGGGTCCGGCCGGAGATCGCAGGCGTTGCGGCCGGAGTGACGGTGGCGTTGTACGCCCCGTCGCGCTGTGGCTGGAACATGAAGGCTTCATCGCCGTTGAGCGTCTGGGGGACCGAGACGGTGCCACTGCTGGTTTGACCTGGCAGGCCATCAAAGATGTAGTCCGGCCCGCCTGCCAGGGAGTTCTTGAACGGCTCGGCGGCGCTGCTCAGGGCATTGAGCACCGGGATGCCATTCGTGTCCTTGCGGTTGGCCACGGCCAGCAACTGCTCCCGCAGTCCCTTGAGCTCATTGGCCACCGTGCGGCGGTCACTGGGGCTGAAGGTGGGGGTGCCCGCACGCACGATGAGTTCCCGGGCGTCCTGGATCAGGCCCACGGCTTCGCCCAGCGTGGACTCGGCCAGGGCCATGGCGTTGCGCTGGGTTTCCAAGGCCCGCTGGTCAGTCTTGATGCGTTCGATGCGCGTCAGTGCCCGTTCTGCCTGGGCGGCAGCGACCGGGTCGTCGCTGGCTCGAACCACCCGCTTGCCCGAAGTCAGGTTCTCCTGCAGGTTCGAGAGCGAGGTCTGGCGTGCACCGATGTTGCGCACGGCGTTGTCATAAACAAAGGCGGTACCAAGCCTGGGGGGGGTGCTCATGGTGGGGGACTCCTATACCTGGGATCAGCGGCCAACCGCCTGGATCAAATCACTGAAAACGCTCTGGGCGACTTGAATGGCCTTCGCGGAGGCCTGGTAGGCCTGCTGATATTGCAACAATTTCGACGCTTCCTCGTCCAGGTTGACCCCGGAGACCGCCGAGCGTTCGCGGTTCAGGCTGGCGGCGATGTCGGTGGACAAGTTCGCCGCAAACGTCGCCGTCTGAGTGCGGGTGCCGATCTTGGCCATGGCGCCTGCATAGCCATCGCTCAGGGTGGCGCCGTCAAACAGCGTCGCATCCCGCAGCGCCATCATCGTGGCCGCATTGCCCGCATCGCGCTGGAACCAGGCATCGCCATTGGTGCTGTACTTGGGGTCTGCGGCATTACCAACGGTGACGGTGTCGCCGTTGGCGGGCGTTCCCTGCAGCGTGATTTCCCAGGCGCCGATCGTGATCGGCGTGCCAGAGGCATAGGGCTGTGGGCCATCGGGAAGCACAGAGGTGTTGTTCGACAAGTCGATGGCATCAACGGTGGGCGGCTGCGTGCTGGTGTCGAACCGCAACTGAATACCACCCAAGGTGGGAGGGATGGCTGTGGAGTCCGAGATCGGCGGCAGGTTCGAGCCATCGGCGTTGGGCTGGCTGGTCACTTTCAGGGAAGCCAGCTTGAGCGAGCCCGTGTTGGCAGTCCCCATCGCTGCGTTGACCGGATTGGCCGCTGCCAAGTCATTGGGCGCCAGCACTAGGGCCTGGATTGCGGAAGCGGCTGAAGCAAAGGGCTTGAACAGAATTTGGTCGCCTGCATTGCCGCCACTCACTACAAATTCCAGGCCATCTACCTTGACCGGACTGTTGATGGGGTCGCTGAAATCTACATCCGTGGCCAGGACTTGGTTGTCGGAAAGGCGGGTAATGGTGCCGAGCCCCGTATCGCCAAGGGTCACCACATAGTCCGACGCCTTAAATTTCGTCGGGTCTTTGAACAGCGCGACCGAGTCAATGCCGTCGTTGAGCGAAAAACCCTGGGTGCCAGGCACTTGCGCAGGCGGCACGGCGGTCGAACCGGGATCATCCACCTGGGGCAGCTTGAACAGGGCAGTGCCCAAAGTACCATCGAGCGTCAGCCCCCGTTGGTTTTGCTCGTTCAAGGTCTGGGCAACGCCCACTGTGAGGCGCCCGAGCAGGTTGCGCGCTTCGGTCAGCTCGCCGTTTTGGAATCGGACCAGGCCCGCCACCTTGCCCCCGCCTAGCATGCCCTCGTTCAGTTCGATGGGGGCGCTCTCGCCGGGGCGGTTCAGGTACAGGGCCTTGCTGTCCGTGCCACCGCCAAAGGCCTGTTTGTCTTGCACTTTGAGGGTGGAGGCGATGTTGCCCATCACCAGCGGCTGGCTGCTGGCCACAAACAGGCTGATGGAGCCATCGGTGGCGTTGACCTGGCTGGTCTGGATGTACTGGTTCAGGTCGCGAATCAGCTGGTCGCGTTGGTCCAGCAGGTCGTTGGGGGGCTGGCCGCTGCCCTTGGCGTTCATGATCTGCTCGTTCAATGCCGCGATTTGCGGGGCAATGGTGTTGATCTGTTGCACGCCATTGGCCATTTCCTCGTTCAGGCCGTATTGAATGCCGTCCAGCCGCTCGGCAGCCGAGTTCAGGCGCAGCGCCGTCTCATCCGCGCGGGTCAGAAACACCGTGCGGGCCGTCAAGTCCGTGGGCGCGCTGACCACGTCGGCCAGGGCGTTCATCATGTCGTTGATGCCGGCACCCAGCCCCTCGGGGCCGCCGCTGAAAATGTCCTGCACTTGCCGCATCCGGTCGGCGCGCACGGTGTCGGCGGCCTTCACGGCGTCGGCCGCTGCACCTTGGCGGGTCAGCAGCTCGTTGTGGCTGCGTTGGATGGTCACGAGGTTGACCCCGTTGCCGATATAGCCACCGCCCGTGTACAAGCCTTTGACGGATTCCTGCACCACCAGCTGGCGGGAGTAGCCAGGCGTCTTGACGTTGGCGATGTTGTGCCCCACGGTCTGCAGGGCCGACTGGTTGGCAAGAAGGGCGCGGGCGCCGACGTTGAGCAAACTCATGGCATGAATTCCTAAAAATTAGGCCAATGCACGCAGGCTGCGCTCGGCGCCCTGGATGGCGCCGCTGAGCTTGTTGGCATAGGCGGGATCGGTGGCGTAACCGGCTTTTTGCAGGGCCGAGGCATAAGCCACCGCAGAGCCGACCTGGGTGCGGGCCTGTTCGTAGCGGGGGCTCTGGTTGATTAGCTTGGCGTAGTCGCGGAACGAGTCTTCGTAGGAATCGTAGGCGCGGAACTTGGCCACGGTCTTTTTGGCCACGCCGTTGACATATTCGGTGGTGGTGACCTCGGCCACCTTGCCGGTCCAGCCCTTGCCGGCCTTGATGCCGAACAGGTTGAAGGCGTTGGAGCCATCGGCATGCTTGATTTCGTACTTGCCCCAGCCGGTCTCGTGCCCCGCTTGGCCCAGCATGTAGCTGGCGGGAATGCCACTTTCTTGGGCCACGCGCGTGGCGGCGGCATTGTGGTATTGCACAAAACTGTCCCGGCTCTTGGGCGGGGGAAGGGCAGCGCCAATTTTTGGAATGGTGGTGGAACCGCTGGCCCCACTGGCACCAGTGGCCGTCACAGCGCCCGTGGCAGGCGCAGCCGCTGGTGCACCCCGCAAGCCCCGTGTCGCAAAACTGAGGGTGGAGGACGTGCCCCCTGCCGCATCGCCCAAGGCGCCGGTGCCACCCAGCGGAATCGCCAGCTGTCGGGCAATGGCTTCGGACAGGCCGCCGGGCCGGCCGGACATCTGTACCGACAGTTGCTGGTCCAGCAAGTCGGTGCCCAGATTGCCCTGGGGGCTGTCGAGCAGGCCGGATTTCATGGTGGCTTCGCGCATGCTTTTGATCAGCTCGCGCATGAACAGCGACTCAAACTGCTTGGCCGCCTCGCGCGCCGCCTGGGGGCTGTTCTGGCTGGCTTCGAACTTCAGGTTGTTCAGCGAACGGACATCCACCGCCAGCGCATTCGTGGCGCTCGCGGACGAGGACGGGGAAGAGGGCAGGGTCAAGGCCATGTCAGATCACCTCCAGTTCAGCGTTCAGTGCGCCCGCCGCCTTGATCGCTTGCAGGATGGCCAGCAGGTCTTGCGGGGTGGCGCCCAAGGCATTCAGCGCCCGGACCACATCGGTCAGCTGCGGTGACGGGGGCATCTGAATGATGTTGCCGGGTTCTTGGTTGATCTGGATATTGGCTTTTTCGGCAACCACCGTCTGACCTTGAGACAAAGGATTGGGCTGGCTGATCACCGGCGTGCTGCTGATGGTGATGGACAGGTTGCCGTGGGCCACGGCGCAGGGCCCCAAGGTGACCGCCTGGTTGAGCACGATGGAGCCCGTGCGCGCATTGATCACCACCTTGGCCGAGGGCACGCTGTCTTCCAGCGCCAGTTCTTCCAGGTCGGCCAGAAAACCCACCCGGGCGCCGGGGTCATTGGGCGCGCGCACCTGCACGGTGCGGCCATCCAGCGCGGTGGCCAGGCCGGGGCCCAGCTTGGTGTTGATGGCCTGGACCACCTTGCGGGCGGTCTGAAAATCGTTGGCATTCAGCCCCAGGTTGATGGTGTTGCCCTCGTGCAGTGGGGTGGGCACCGCCCGCTCCACCTGGCCGCCCTGGGGGATGCGCCCGGCGCTCAGGTGGTTGATTTGCACACTGCTGCCGCCCGCCGAGGCTCCGGCACCGCCCACGACCAGGCTACCTTGGGCTAGCGCGTAGATTTCGCCGTCCACACCCCGCAGCGGCGTGCTGATCAGCATGCCGCCCTTGAGCGACTTGGCATTGCCCAGCGAGGACACATTGACATCGATCATCTGCCCCGGTTGGGCAAAGGCTGGCAGCTGGGCGGTGACCAGCACCGCTGCCACGTTCTTGAGCTGCAGCTGCTGCCCCGTGCCCGTGGTGGGCAGGCTGATGCCCATTTGCCGCAGGTAGTTGTTCAGCGTCTGGGTGGTGTAGGGCATCTGGGTGGTCTGGTCCCCGGTGCCGTCCAGGCCTACGACCAGGCCGTAGCCGGTCAGCTGGTTGCTGCGCACCCCTTGCACGGCCGCGACTTCCTTGATGCGCAGGGCATGGGCGGGCAGGGCGGCACACACCAGGGCGCACAGGCATCCCACAGTACGCAAAAGGAGGGACAAGGTTTTCATAGGGGCATTGTGGGCATGTGCCCTGGCTTTTCAAGCGCCAAAAAGGCGTGGGATCACCTGCTTTTTACCGATGCAAGCCGCCAAACATGCACCAATCCACGCACACAAACGCAGGCGGCTTGCAGACCAAGATTTGAATGAAATCGGGCTCTAAGCTAATAAAATCAAGCGGTAGTAGCTATTAAATTAATAGCAAACTTGCGCCTCAGAACGGGGTGACGGTGTTGAAAAACCGCCCCAGCCAGCCCATGGACTGGGCCTCGCTTTGCTGGCCACGGCCACGCGACTCCACCCGCACGTTCGCCACCTGGGGCGAGTTGACGATGCTGCCCGGTTGCAGGGCACGCGGGTCCACGGTGCCAGAAAAGCGCAGCACATCCACGTTCTGGTTCACGCCGATCTGCTTTTCGCCGACCACCACCAGGTGGCCGTTGGGCAGTACTTCCACCACGGTGGTGGTGATCGAGCCCTGGAAGGTGTTGGCGCTTTCGGTGCCACCGCCGCCCTCAAAGCTGCTTTCCGATCCCGCCGCCACCCGGGTGCGGCCGGCGGTGCGGGCGCTCATGAAGGGCAGGGCGGTGATGCCGCCAGAAACCTCCGAGCTCCGGTCCACGGTGGATGAGGACTTCTGGCTGGCGGTGATGTTTTCCACGATCTGCACCGTCACCATGTCGCCCACCAGGCGCGCGCGGCGGTCTTCGTAGGGGGGGCGGAAGGTGGCCGCATGGAACAAGCCTCCCGTCACCGGCAGCGGGGCGATGGGGTGCGTGACGGTCAAGGGCGGCGGCGTGGTGGGCAGGATGTCCACCGGCGGCGGGGGCGACAGCGTGGCGCAGCCACCCAGCACCAGCAGGGCAGCACCCAGGCTGGCGGCCAGGGCCGGGCGCCGGAGCGCGGTGTGGGCGGTCGGCATCTGCAGGGTGCTCATGGTCGTTCCCGGAAAAGTGCCGCTCACAGCTGGGTCAGCTTGGCCAGCATCTGGTCGGTGGTGGTGATGGCCTTGGAATTCATCTCGTAGGCGCGCTGGGTCTGGATCATGCTGACCAATTCCTCCACCACGTTCACGTTGGAGTTTTCCAGAAAGCCCTGCTTGATCAGTCCCAGGCCGTTGGTGCCTGGCACGCCTTGCTGCGGCTGGCCCGAGGCCGCCGATTCGCGGAACAGGTTTCCGCCAATCGGCTCCAGACCAGCCGGGTTGATAAAGCTGGCCATGGCCAGGTTGCCCAGCTGCTGGGGTGCAGCGTTGGGTGGCACCACTGCCGACACAGTGCCGTCGGTGCTGATGGTCACGCTGGTCGCGCCTTGCGGAATGGTGATGCCGTTCGCCACCGGCAGCCCGCTGGAGGTCACCAGCCGACCTTGGGAGTCGATCTCGAAAGCGCCATCGCGGGTATAGGACAGGGTGCCGTCGGGCATGGTCACCTGGAAAAAGCCGTTGCCGTTGATGGCCACGTCCAGGGCGTTTTTGGATTCTTGCAAGCCGCCCTGCGTGAAATTGCGGGTGGTGGCTACGGTGCGCACGCCCAAGCCCAGGTGCAGGCCGGTGGGCAGCTGGTTTTGCTCGGTGGCATTGGCGCCCACCTGGCGCAGGTTCTGGTAGATCAAATCCTCGAACACGGCATTGGCCCGCTTGTAGCCATTGGTCGAGACGTTGGCCAGGTTGTGCGAAATCACATCCAGGCTGGTCTGCTGGGCCGACATGCCGGTCTTGGCAATCCACAGGGAATTCATCATGGCGGGGTCCTGTTCTCGGTTCTCGGTGCTTCAAAAGGCGAGCCCATCCAGGCTCAGTTCAGTCAGTTCAGGCTCAGCAGCTGGCTGGCCTGCTTGTCGTTGGTTTCGGCGGTCTGCAGCAGGCGCATTTGCGCCTCGAACTGGCGGGCGGCGGCGATCATGCCGACCATGTTTTCCACCGCGTTCACGTTGGAGCCCTCCAGGGCGCCGCTGAGCAGGCGGGCGTTGGGGTCGTTGGCAATTGGGTTGCCCGAGGTGGCGCGAAACAGCCCGTCGTCGCCCCGCTGCAGCGGATCCTGCGCGGTGGGGGTGGCCAGTTTCAGCCGTCCCAGCTGGGCGGGGGGCTGGGTGCCGACCTTGGCGGTGATGGTGCCATCGGCTCCCAGCGACACGGAGGCACCGGGGGGAATCTCGATGGGCGCGCTGCCATCGGACAGCAGGGGCAGGCCGGTGGTGGTCACCAGCTGGCCGTTGGGCGAGACCTCGAAGCTGCCGGCGCGGGTGTAGGCCTCGGTGCCGTCCAGGCCCTGCACGGCAAACCAGGCATTGCCCACGGCCACGGCGTCCAGCGCGCGCTCGGTGCGCTGCACGGGGCCGGGCGTGCTCAGGTGGCCTGAAGTGGCTTCCAGCGCAAACACCCGGGTGGCGGAGCCATCGCCCTGGATGGGCACCGAGCGGAACGTGGACAACTCCGCCCGAAAGCCCTGGGTGGACGCATTGGCCAAGTTGTGCGAGAGCACCGACTGGCGATGCGCCGCTGCCGAGGCCCCGGACATGGAGGTGTAGATGATGCGGTCCATGGCGTGAACTCCTGGTCAGTGCGCGCTGGCAAGCCTACGCATCAGCGCAGGTTGACGATGGTGGACATCACCTGGTCCTGGGTCTTGATCGTCTGCGCGTTGGCCTGGTATGCCCGTTGCGCGGTGATCATGCCCACCAGCTCTGCGGTCAGGTCCACGTTGGAGTCTTCCAGCGCGCCCGAGCGCAGGCTGCCAAATTGGCCACTGCCTGGCTTGCCCAGCACCACACTGCCCGAACTGGGCGATTCGATCCAGTTGTTGCCGCCAATCTCGATCAGCCCCTGCGGGTTGCGGAAATTAGCCAGCGCCACCTGCGCCTCCGCCCGGCTCATGCCATTGGAGTAGCTGGCCATGACCGTGCCGTCTTGGGCAATCGTGACCCCCGTCAGCTCGCCGGAGGCATAGCCGTCCTGGGAGAGGTCGGAGACGGCGAATTGGCTGCCGAATTGGGTTGCTGACGAGAGGTCCAGAAAGACGCCTGGCGGCGTGCCAGTGCTGTTAATCGCAGTAGTCAGATTCGTATTGCTCGTTGGGAGAATGTCGGTCAGTCGAATCCCAAAGCCGGTGTCTGGAGCCGTTGCCTCCGGAGTTTTGATCGCGCCCTTCTCATCGAAAGTGAGGGTGAATACTGGCGAGCCATTGGCCTGCACTGTCTCGTCCAAGGTGGTGTAGACCTCCCACTCATTGGCATTACCAGTCTTCATGAAATACAGATTCACCGGCGTGGCCACGCCCTGGCTGTCATACACATTGATCGACGTGCCGTACTTGGATCTCGGCGTGGGTGGAATCTCATCCACCTTTGGCGGGCCTGCGCTGGCGGGCGCCCCTGCAGCTAATTTGGCCCGCGCGTCCAGATTCATCGCCAGTTTGATGTTTTCGGTGGCCTTCGCTTCAATGGGTTTACCTGTGGGCAGGGTGATCGGTGCGGCTGCGGCGCTGAGGACTCGCTGGGTTACGCCATTGACCACTTCGTCTTTGTATTGGTACCCCATCACCCCCGCCCCGCCGTTGGTCTTGAGGTTGCCAAATTGGTCCATCTTGAAATCGCCCGCCCGGGTGTAGGCCATGCTGCCATTGGGCTGCTGTACCTGGAAAAAACCGCCGCCATTGATGGCTACATCCAGGCTGTTGCCGGTGGTGGTCAAACTGCCTTGCTTGAATTGCTGGGCCACTGCAGCGACCTCGACGCCAAAACCGGCGTTCTGACCGCCCGACATGCCCATGGAGGCAACCATGAGGTCGGCAAACTCGGCGCGCGAGCCTTTGAAGCCGGTGGTGTTGGCGTTGGCAATGTTGTGACCGATCACGTCCAGATTTTTGGCGGCGGCGTTCAGGCCGGAAAGCCCTTGTTGAAATGCCATGGGGATGCTCCTGAAAGGAAACGAGGAAAAAACAAAAAGCCTTACATCACGGCCTTGACCGTGCCGAAGGTGGTGGTGCCACCGCCTGCCAGCTGCATGGCCAGGTTGCCGCCGTCCATGCTGACGGAGCTGACCCGGTCGATGGCCAGGCTGGTGCTGCTGACGGGGGTTTGGCCATTGGCAGCAACGACCTTGAAGCGCAGGGGGGCGTCGGTGCTCTTGGTGGCGGAGGCGTCCCAGGCGATGTCGTGGCGGCCGGCGTTCAGCGAGCCCATCTCGATCTGGCCCACTTCCTTGCCTTGGGCGTTGAGCACCTGCACCGTGACGCTGGCGGCCGAGCCCGCGAGTTCAAAGGCGGCCTTGCCCACCTTGCTCTCGCTGTCAATGGCCAGGGTGTTGCCTTCGACCAGCACTTGCTTACCCACCATGCTGCTGCCGGCCATCAATTGCTGGCTCGCAAACTGGCTGACCATGCCCTTGACGGTGTCGTTGAGCTGCTGGATGCCCGTCACCGTGTTGATCTGTGCAATCTGCGAGGTCATCTGCGCGTTGTCCAGGGGGTTCATCGGATCCTGGTTGTTCATCTGCGCCACCAGGAGCTTGAGGAAGCGGTCCTGCGCGGCTGCGGGGTCGTTGTCCACATCGTTCTTGTTGGCCGTCGCCGTCGATGCGGTAGCCGCCGTGTTGCCCGAGAGGGCGGAAATGCCTGTTGCCATGGTCAAACCTTTCGAAATTACTGGCCGATCTGCAGCGTCTTGAGCAGCAGAGACTTGGCCGTGTTCATCACCTCGACGTTGTTCTGGTACGAGCGCGAGGCCGAGATCATGTTGACCATCTCCTCCACCGCGTTCACGTTCGAGTGCACCACGTAGCCCTGGGCGTCCGCCATGGGGTGGTCGGGGTTGTGCACACGCCGGCCAGGGTTCTGGCTTTCGTTGATGGCGCGCACCTGCACCCCGGCGCTGACGCCGTCCTCCCCCACGGGCAAGGTCTGGAATACCACCTGGCGGGCTTTGTAGGCTTGCCCGTCCGGGCCGGCCACGGCATCCACGTTGGCCAGGTTGCTGGCCACCACGTTCAGCCGTTGCGATTGGGCGCTGATGGCGCTGCCCGACACATTAAAGATCGAGAACATGGACATGGTGATGGCTCCTTATGGGGTGATCGGGCTTATTGGCCCTGGATGGCGCTGAGCATGGTTTTGGCGTTGCCGTTGATGAAACGCAGCGTGGCTTCGTAGCGCACCGCGTTGTCCACAAAGTTGGCGCGCTCACGGTCCAGGTCCACCGTGTTGCCGTCTAGGCTGGGCTGCGACTGCACGGCATAGCCGAGCTTGCTGGCACCCCGCTCGCTGTCCACCGTGGTGGGTGGCAGGGGAATGTGGCGGGGATGGGTCATGGTCGTTTGGGCAGCGGGCCCCGTGGGCGAGGGCACCTGTACCGCCTGTTCGCGGGTCATGCCCTGAACTTCGCGCAGGGTTTGGGCAAAGGGAATGTCCCGCGCCACGTACCCGGGCGTGTCGGCGTTGGCAATGTTGCTGGCCAGCAGGCGCTGACGGTCCGCACGCAAGACCAGGGCGTCGCCATGGAAATTCAGCCGTTCGACCATCTTTTGAAACATAGGAGCCTCGCCCTCACAAAGTTATCCGTGTGCTCAGGGCCTTCATGCTCCTAAGCGTGCTGAAATTATGGGCAGACCCCCGTCTTCTAAAAGTCCGAAGAAGCGGGGGTTTGGCGGGCATTTCCCTGCTTCGTTTCGGGCCTTGTTTTGTAGAGTGGCCGGTGTGAAAAAGCCAGCCTCCCAGACCGTTTCTCATGCTTCGCCTTCCTGGGCCCGTGCCACGGCGTGGGGGGGCGTACTGCGCCGTCATGCTGCTCTGGGCCTGAGGGCGGTCATGGCCATCGGGGCTGGGTGCCTGGTTGGTCTGTCGCCGGCCAAGGCCCAACCGACCGTATCGCCAGGAGCCTCCCTGTTTCCCGAGGTCATTGAGGTCACCCAGCGCTGGCTGGACGATGCGCTGGCCCGCACCCAGGCTGCCGAGCTGCCCTTGCGCATGGAGGCCTCGGTTGGTCAGCTTGATCCCCGCTTGCGCCTGGCGCCTTGTGGGCGCATCGAGCCGTATCTGCCTTCTGGTGTGCGCCTCTGGGGGCGTGCTCGCATCGGTCTGCGCTGTGCCGATGGGGCCGTCCACTGGAATGTGTTCCTGCCCGTGACCATTAAGGCGTATGGGCCTGCCTGGGTGTTGAACACCCAGGTGGCGCCCGGCGCGGTCCTCACGGCGGCGGATGCGGTCGAGTCCGAGGTGGACTGGGCTGCCGAGGCCGCCAATGTCCTGGTCCGCCCCGAGCAATGGGTGGGGCAGCAGGCCACGCGCCAATTGATGGCCGGCCAGGCCTTGCGCCAGTCCATGGTCCGACCGGCGCCCCTGTTTGCCGCAGGGGCCCAGGTCCGGGTGGTGGTCCAGGGCAAGGGCTATGCAGTGACCGCGACGGGACAGGCGATGCATGCTGCCGGGGTGGGGCAGACCGTGCGCGTGCGGATGGAAGGTGGACGCCTGGTCAACGGCGTGGTACGAGAATCCGGGATTGTCGAGGTTCCCCTGTGAGCAGGGCGCCACGAGAAATGGCTAAAGTCTCTGCCAAACGGGCCGAAAAACAAACCAACGTAACTCCATGACCCCGTGGAGTGATGGAGAAGATAATGAAAATTGGTCAAAAACCAGAACTACCGAGTCCGGTCACTCCGCAGGCGTCTTCCAAGGCGTCGGCAAAAACCGTCGCGGCCGCTTCGGACGAATTGGCCAAGAACGCAGCACCCGCCAGCGCGGCGGTCGCTACCAGCGCCGGTGTGCCGGTATCGGTGTCCAATTCAGCACGGGCCCTGGACCGCATGTCCCGCTCCAGCAGCGATTTCAACGCCGACAAGGTCAAGGCGATGCGTGCTGCCATCGAGAATGGCACTTTTGCGGTCAACGCCGAAGCGATTGCCAGCAAGATGCTGGCAGGCGCGGCAGAGTTCTTGTAAGCGCTTTTTGGGAGTCCCCCCGGCATGAATGCGAGTTTTCATCCAGCGCTGGTGTCGTCTCTGGAGGGGGTTGAGCAGCAGATTCAGGCCTTTGCGGAAGCGCTTTCCGGTGCGGAGCCTGCGCAATTGACCCAAACCAGCGCCCAGTTGCGCGATGCTGTTCTGCATCTGGCCGCACAAGTCAAACACCCTGAGGTTCGCGAAGCGCTTGCCGCGAGCACCCTGCAGCCGCGTTTGGCCGCAGTTTCCAGCTTTTTGAACCTGCATCGCGACAATCTCGCGCGCCTAGCTGCCTTCAATGAACGTCAGTTGGAAGTGGTGTTACCCCAGGTCGCGCCCGACGACACTTACGGCCAGAACACCGCCAGCCCAGCCCGTATCTACCGCGCTGCGGGTTGAGAAGGCGGAGCGTCTCTTCGGGGTCTCTTCAGGATTCGAGTCGGTCAGTGTTCGCGCATCTTGGCGCGTAGGCGTGCAACCGACTGGCTGTGCAACTGACACACCCGCGATTCGGTGACCCCCAGCACGGCCGCAATCTCTTTCAGGTTCATGTCATGCTCGTAATACATGCTCATGATGTGCTGTTCCCGCTCCGGTAGGCTCTGGATGGCCTTCACCAAGGCGGCGCGCAGGCGCTGATCGCGTAATTGCTCCAGCGGGTCGGCGGCCGGGTCCGCAACGTGGCGGTCCAGAAAGCTGTCGCCCTCTTCGCCCCCCTGTTGGGACAGGTCTTCCAGGTACACCAGCTGGGTGCCCCGAACCTTGCCCAGAAGGCTTTGATAGTCTTCCAGACTCAAACCCATCGCTTCGGCAATTTCAGATTCGAGGGGGCTGCGGCCCAGCGTTTGTTCTAGCCGGTGCAAGGCGCTTTCGATGTCTTTCTGGCTCTTGCGCGCGCCGCGGGACATCCAGTCCCCCTCGCGCAATTCGTCAATCATGGCCCCCCGGATACGCTGGGTGGCAAAGGTTTCAAACTGCACGCCCTGGCTGGCGTCATAGCGAGACAAGGCCTCGGCCAAACCGATCATGCCGACCTGGATCAGGTCATCCAATTCCACATTGGGCGGGACTTTGGCCATCAGCTGATGGGCGATTCTGCGAACCAGTGGCGCATGCTGACTGATCAACGCATTGCGATCAAGATGGCCTTTGGCGGTGTAGGTCAAATCAGTGGCTCCGGGCAAAAAGCGCTGGGGATCCCCCCATCCATTCATAAGTCGGCATGGCGTTTTCCATGCTGGCTTCGAGGGTTCCCGCATTCTCCAGCAATTGCAGTGCCAAACGTTGAATGTCCGGGGCGTGGCCGGCCTGGATCGTGGTGGTGTGCAGCGGCCCCCGCAAGTGGCGGTCTGCGCAGTTCTGGAGGGTTCGCAGCGCCCCGAGGGCGCGACGGCGCGCAGCGGCTGTGTGTTCACGCACCAAGGCTGCGACGGTGCAGGTCAGGCCGGTAAACAGCGCCATCTGTTTGCACTGCTGGTAGCTCGTCAGCACCTGTGAGGCCCCTTCTTGCATGAACACCAGCGGCGAGGTTTGCGCACGGGGCAGCAACCGGACCAGCAGCGTGATCGGTGCATGCAACACCATCAAGCCATACGACCTGAAATACGGCAGCAAACCCTGCAAGGGGCTGGCGTGGCGGCTGTGCGAGCGCTCGCCCAGCTGCGCCAAACCCTGCGCTGCAGGAATCACCGTCAAGGAAGAGGCGAGCTCGCCCCAATGCGGGGTCTCGTTCTTGTGCCAAGGGGCCGGGTTCAAGAGATCGGTCAGACCCGGTGACTCCCGGGTTTCGTGGGTGGAACCATCCAGCACCACCACCGGATAGCCCATGCTTTGCAAGCTGGCACACACCTGCCAAAGGGTCTCCACCGCATGGGGAGCGCGCTCTTGCGATACCGATGCCAGGAGGCGCAAAGCCGACTGGGGTGTGTAGCTCAGCAGGCTGGCGCCTTGGTGCAGACCGAGATTAAGCATACAGAGACTCGGGCACGGACGAGAAGAAGAAATTCAGGTCCGAGACCTTGGGGTCGAAGGCCGATTTCGCCGGGGTTTGCAGCGACATGCTCACCAGCTGATGGGCATCGGCCGCAGCCCAGTCTTCTGGCACCCGTTGTCCGTTGGTGATCCCCCGCAGCACCATCTGGTGGCGGACCAGCGCATCAATGGCGGGGCCGAGTTTGACGGCTTCGTCCACCTTCGACAGGATGGCCTGTTGGGAGCCGGTGGTGCGGAACGAGGTCAGCACATCGTCCAGCGTATCGCCGTGGTAGCCCGCGTTCAGGACCAGCAGACGTTGAACCCCGGGAATGTCCAGGACGTCGAGCATGTCGCGTTTGCGTGGGTCACGGGGGGCCACGCCGGTGGTGTCGATCAGCACCATCTTCTTGCCGCTCAAGAGACCCAGCAGGTCTTCCAGTGCGGAGCGGTCGTGGGCCAAATGGGCCACGATGCCCATCATCCGCCCGTAGCTGCCCAATTGCTCATGGGCACCCACCCGGTAGGTGTCCAGGGTGATCAAGCCCACGCTGCTGGGGCCGTACATCCGTGCGCACAGCGCTGCCAGTTTGGCGGTGGTGGTGGTCTTGCCCACGCCAGTCGAACCCACCAGGGCGAAGACGCCACCTTCCTCGTACAGGGCAGGGCGGGGCGCATCCGTCTTCAGGTTCCGCTCCAGGACCTCCATCAACCAGCGCACGGCATTGGTCGCCGAGAGATCTTCGGGCATGCGCTCCAGGATCGCGCGTGCCAAGGCGGGCGAATAACCGGCCCGCAGGAGTTTGATCATGAGGTTGGAGCCCACCGGGCTCTGCCGAGCCTGGTTCAACCAGGTCAGGGTATTGAAACGCTCCTCGATCAGGTCCTTCACCGACTGCAGCTCCCCCAGCAGACTTTCCGTGGTACCGCCATGGAGTTGGGCCGGCAGCGACGGCTCCAGCGCTTTGCGTGCCAGGGGGGCAGACGGCAGCTCGATGCCCAAAGCATGTCGCACGGGGGATGGCGCTTTGGCCTGGGGCATGAGGGCGGGGCGCTCGCGCAGGCGCTCACGCTCCAGTTCGTTGGCCCGGTCACGACTCAGCTGGCTGAGCGTGGGGGTCGCCGTATTGGCTTTGTTGGCCGTACCTGTCGTATTGCCCTGCAGGGCTTCCGCCCGACGCCGGAGCATGCGTTCGCGCACATAGTCCTGAAAGGACAAGGTGCTCATGGCCATTTGCTCGGTATCTTCTGTCACGCTGCCCAGGGCAGCTGCCTGGGCACGGGGCGCAGCGCTGCTGCGCGAAGGCGAGCGTGACAGGGCAGATTTGTTCGCTGGCGCAGGTTTGTCCGTTTTGGCTGCGCCCGTGGAAGCGCCCTGGTCGCTGCCCATGGTCTCGTCCAGGAGTGCCAGCGTGTCTTCGCCGGTGGCGACCACTTCGACCCCGTTGCCGACCGTCCGGTTGGACAAGATCAGGGTTCCTTCGCCAAAGGCCATGCGCGCTTGCGCCAGGGCCTCGCGGGCGGTGGGTGCGTGAAAGCGTTTGATGTTCATGCGGTGGCCCCTTTCAGGATCGGTCCAATCCGGATCGTATGGGTCTCAGGAATTTCGCTGTGTGCCAGCACTTGCAAGCGGGGCGCCACCCGGCGCACCAGCCGTGAAACGGCACCGCGAATGGCGTCAGGCACCAGCAGGCAGGCGGGCAAACCCAGTTCCTCTTGCTTGAGTGCCACTTCCGCGGCTTTTTGCGACAGGATGTCTGCGACCCCGGGGTCCAGTGCCGGGCTGGCAGGATTGCCCAGCGCCTGCACCAGCAAGCGCTCCAGTCCGGGCTCGATGGCAATCACATTCAGCTCGCGGGTCGGGCCGTAGATTTGCTGGACGATGGCCGGTGACAGCGCAACCCGCACCCGACGAGCCAGTTCTACGGGGTCGGCAATGCTGCCTGCAAATTCAGCCAGGGTCTCAATGATGGTGCGGATGTCACGAATGTGCACCGATTCCTCCAGCAGCAGCTGGAGAACTTTCTGAAACGTTGCGATAGAAACCATTTTGGGCACCACTTCTTCAATCAGCTTGGGCGCCAGCTTGGCCACATGCTCCACGAGTTGTTGGGTTTCCGTACGGCTCAGGAGCTTGGCAGCTTGCACTTGCATCAAGTGTGACAAATGCGTCGCCATCACGGTTTCTGAATCAACGACGGTAAAACCCGCCATTTG
>CAZQXQ010000027.1:0-21124 GCA_964597235.1 uncultured Burkholderiaceae bacterium
CGTATGGCTGGCTGATTGGAGACCTCCGCCACTGACGATTGATGACACCCCCTAGCTATTAAAAATATAGTGAAATCCATCGCTGCATTGTCCTGCAGTCTGTAGGACGCTTCTTGGGCTGGGTTGGCCAATGCTCCCGGATACACTCCCGCACCGGGCGCTGGCCGCCCGGAATGCTTTGCCGATGCTCCCGCCCCCCATGACCACCATCCTCCATGCCACCGCTATCGATCCGCTCAGCCCCACGGTTGTGCCGCAGCCCCGCTTGGGCGAGTTGTTGCTGCAGGCGGGCAAGCTCAGTGCCCGCGACCTGGAGCGGGCGTTGAATGCCCAGCAGGAACTGGGCGGCATGCTGGGCCGGGTGCTGGTGCAACTGGGCCTGGTGTCCGAGACTGACGTGGTCCAGACCCTGTCCCGCCAATTGAATGTGCCCTGGGTGGCCCCCGACGCTTTCCCGGACCTGCTGCCTGAAGTGCCTGGCCTGTTGCCCGAGTTCCTGCACACCCATGCCGTGTGTCCGCTGGCGGTGCAGGATGGTCAGCTTCACGTGGCCATGGCCGTGCCCCAGGATGCCTTTGTGCGCAAGGCCCTGCAGCTGGCCACAGGCCTGACCGTGCGCCCGCACATTGCCACCGATGCCGACATCGAACGCGCCCTGACCCCGCCGGTGGAAGACAGCAGCGCCGAGGAGGGTGATGCCCTGGGCGACGGCGATGTCGGCGACTTTGTTGAACACCTCAAGGACCTGGCCAGCGAGGCGCCGGTGATCCGCCTGGTCAACGGCATCATTGCCCGGGTGACCGACCTGCGCGCTTCGGACATCCACCTGGAACCCTTCGACGACGGCCTGCATGTGCGCTACCGCGTCGATGGCGTCATTCACCACGGTGAGCTGGTGCCGCCCAAGCACAGCGCGGCCGTCAATTCGCGCGTCAAGTTGCTGGCCCACCTGGACATTGCCGAGCGCCGCTTGCCGCAGGACGGCCGCATCAAGACCCGGGTCAAGGGCCGCGAGCTAGACCTGCGTGTCTCCACTGTGCCCACGGTGCATGGCGAGAGCGTGGTCATGCGGGTGCTGGACCGTGCCAGCGTGCGCTTTGGCCTGGAAGACATGGGCTTTGCTCCCGACACCCTGGCGCGCTTCAACGCCCTGCTGGCCCGCCCGCACGGCATCCTGCTGGTGACGGGGCCAACGGGCTCGGGCAAGACGACCACGCTGTACGCCGCGCTGTCCAAGCTCGATTCCGCCACGCAAAAGATCATCACCGTCGAGGACCCGGTTGAATACCAGCTCGAAGGCATCAACCAGATCCAGGTCCATGCCCAGATCAACCTGACCTTTGCCAACGCGCTGCGCTCCATCCTGCGCCAGGACCCGGACATCATCATGATTGGCGAGATGCGCGACGGCGAGACCGCCCAGATTGCCGTGCAGTCCGCGCTGACGGGCCACCTGGTGCTCTCGACCCTGCACACCAACACCGCCGCCGGCGCCGTGGTGCGGATGCAGGACATGGGCGTGGAGCCCTACCTCATCACCTCCTCGGTCAATGGCGTGCTGGCCCAGCGCCTGGTGCGCACGCTCTGCGGCCATTGCAAGGAAGCCTACGTGCCCACGCCGGCGGAACTCGCCAGCACCGGCCTGGACCGCTTCTGCACGCCCGGCCAATCCATTTACCGGGCGGTGGGCTGCGAACATTGCCGCGACTCCGGTTACCGGGGCCGCACCGGCATCCACGAACTGCTGGTGTTGGACGACGCCCTGCGCCAGGCCGTGATTGGCGGCCAGGACGCCAATGCCCTGCACGCGCTCGCGGTGTCCCGGGGCATGCTTAGCCTGCACGAGGATGGTCTGCGCAAGGTGGTAGCCGGCCAGACCAGCCTGGACGAACTCGCCCGTGTGACCCAGGACCAGAGCGATGCCTGAATTTGTCTGGAAAGCCGCCAACGCCAAAGGCCAGGTCCAGGAAGGGCGCCTCACCGCCGCGAGCACCACCCAGGCGCTGCATCAGCTGCGCGCCCAAGGGCTGACCCCGCTGCGGGTGGACGATGCTGCCCATGCCGCACCCGCCACATCCCAGGCTGCCAGCGCCTTGTTGCGCGCCACCCAGGCCAAGGCCACCCGTAAGGTCAAGGGGCCGGTCACCCCCGCGGATGTGCATGCCCTTACGTCCGAGCTGGCCATCATGCTGCGCGCAGGGCTGGCGCTGGACAACGCGCTGCGGGTGCTGATCGAGATGAGCTACAAGCCCTCGGTGGCCACGCTGCTCCAGGAAATTCTGGATGCGGTCAAAGGCGGTACCCCCCTGAGCCGTGCGCTGGCAGCGCATCGCGCGCTGTTTGGCGACTTCTACATCAACATGGTCCGCTCCGGGGAGGTCAGCGGCCAGATGGCCGCCGTGCTCGGGCGCCTGGTCGAGCACCTGGAGCGCCAGCGCGCCCTGCGCGACAGCGTGATTTCCGCCACGATTTACCCAGCCATCCTGCTGGGCGTGGCCGTGCTGTCGCTGGTGGTGATGCTGGGCTTTGTTGTGCCGCAGTTTGAAAAGCTGTTCACCGACATGGGCGACGCCCTGCCCACCCCCACCCGCATCGTCATGGCCCTCGGGCAGGGTTTTAGCAACTACGGTCTGCTGATCGGGATTGCCGCGCTGCTGCTCTTCTTGGGCGCGCGCCGCTGGCTGCGCACGCCGGGCGGACAGCGCTGGTGGCAGGAGCGGCTGTTGCGCCTGCCGGTGATTGGCCGCCTGGGCTTGCAGTACGAGCTGACGCTGTTTGCCCGCTCGCTGGGCACCTTGCTGGGCAACGGCGTGCCCTTGCTCACTGCGCTGCACATCGCCACCGAGACCGTGAGCAACGCGCTGGTGCGCGAGCCCTTGATGGGTGTCGCCCCCAAGGTCAAGGAAGGCACCCGCGTGGTCGAGGCCGTGACCGCCACCGGCGTGTTCGAGCCCCTGGCGCTGAATTTGATCCGGGTGGGCGAGGAAACCGGCCGCATCGGCCCGATGATGCTGGAGTTGTCAAATATCTTGAACCGCGAGGTGGAAATCGGTATCAAACGCGCGCTCACCCTGATCGAGCCCGTGCTGATCCTGGTGCTGGGCATCCTGATTGCCTCGGTGATCGTGTCGATCCTGCTGGGCATCATGTCCATCAACGACCTCGCCCTATAATTTTTTTTTGTCCAGGAAGCCTCCATGGTTCTTCGTTCTTTTTCTCAGCGCAAAGCTGCTGTCCGGGGTTTCACCCTCATTGAATTGCTGGTCGTCTTGGCCATCCTGACCCTCCTGGCCGGTCTGGTCGGTCCCCGCGTGTTGAGCCAGTTTGGCGGCGCCAAGACCAAGACCGCTGCGCTGCAGATCGCAGACATCGACAAGGCGCTCGAACTCTACAAGCTCGATGTGGGCCGTTTCCCCACCAACGAAGAAGGGCTCGAAGCCCTGATCAAGCGGCCCGGCACCGCTGCGTCCACCTGGGCCGGCCCCTACCTCAAGAGCGGCACCGTGCCTACCGATCCCTGGGGGCGTCCTTACCGCTACGCCAACCCTGGTGCCAATGGCGGCCTGGAAATCCTGTCCCTGGGTGCTGATGGCGCACCGGGCGGTGACGGCGAGAACGCCGACGTCCGCAACAACCCCTGATTCCCCCTCGGCACGGCTTGGTTTCGCGGGGGTTCGCGGTGCGGCGTGAGCGCGGCTTCACTTTGGTGGAGTTGCTGGTCGTGTTTGCCATCTTTGGCCTGCTGATCGGCTTGGCCCCGGTCGCCTACCAGAAGCTGCGCGAGTCCTCGCAGTACCGTGACGTGCTGCGCACCATGACCGCCGACATGCGCACCGCCCGCCAGCAGGCCATGGCAGCTCGCTCGGAAGTGCGCTTCACGGTGGATTTGCGTCAGCGCCGCTACGGCGTCGAGGGCCGACCCGGCCGCGACATTCCCGAGTCTCTCCAGGTGCGGGCCAACGTGGCTGGCATTGAGCTGGATCCCCAAGGCGTGGCTGCCATCCGCTTTCTGCCCGATGGCGGTGCCACCGGTGGCAGCATCGACCTTGCCCGACCCACCGGGGGCGGAGTGCGCCTGCGGGTTGACTGGCTTTCCGGGCAGATCACGCAAGAGGCGTTGGTGCGATGAGGGCAGGGCGCCTTTTCCCGCATCTTGGCCACGCCGGCAGGTACCGTCAGCGAGGCCTGTCGCTGTTGGAACTGCTGGTGGCCTTTGCCATCATGGCGATGGCGCTGGGCATGCTCTATAAGACCACCGGCAACAACGCCCGCAGCATCGGTGATGCGGCGCAATACCAGCGCGCGGTGCTGCTGGCCGAATCCCTGCTGGCCGCCCGCGATGACGTCCCGCCCGAGGGTTGGCGCGAGCAGGGCGAGTCCGCCGGACTGGCCTGGAGCGTGCAGACCAGCCCTTACCCCACCCCCGCCAGCCAAGCCCAGCCGGGCCTGCCGCTGCTGCATGCGGTCGAGGTGCAGGTGCGTTGGACCGAACGGGGCGCCCCCCGCAGTCTGCAGCTGCAGACCCTGCGCCCGGAGCGCAATGTGCCTGGTGGCATGGTCGGAGCGCGCCCATGAGCCCCTTGCGCCTGCGCCAGCCCATCGCCCGTGGCCCCCACGGCTTCACCTTGCTGGAGGTGCTGGTCACACTGGCCCTGCTGTCGCTGCTGATGCTGGGCATGGCCTCGTCGCTGCGCACCATGGCCCAGACCGAGGAACGCGTGGATCGTCGCCTGGCCCTGGCCGATGAAATGCGGGTAGCCACCGGCTTTGTGCGTACCACCTTGGGCCAGGTCTCTACCCGGCGCATTGGCCCCACGCCCCAGGAAGGGCAGAGCCCCTTCTGGTTCGTGGGCCAGCCCGACCATGTCGCCTGGGTCGGCGTCATGCCGGCACGCCATGGGGCCGGCGGGCGGTATTTTTTTCGCCTGGGGCTGGAGGCTGACTCTGCCGGCGGCATGGCCCTGGTGATCCGGTTTGTGCCCTGGTCCGACTTGCCGGGCTTCCCGGACTGGCAACAGGCCGACGCCCGTGTGCTGGTCCGCCAGGTCACGGCCCTGGCCCTGGCCTACGAGGATGCGCGCCAGCCTTTACCTTTGTGGGAACCTGTCTGGCGCCGCACCGACAGCGTGCCCGAGCGCGTGCGCATCGACCTGCAGACCGCCCAGGGGCCCTGGCCCCTGTGGATCGTGCCCATGCGCACCCTACCGGCCAGCGCCCGGGGTACGGGCCGTTTCTCGATGGGGCCGGAATGATGCGGGCCCGGGTCGCTAGCTCCCGTTCCGTGGCCCAGTGCGGCGTGGCGCTGATCGCCGTGCTGTGGATCGTGGCGGCGCTCAGCATCATCGTCACCGGGGTGGTCTATGCCGTGCGCGGGGAACTGCGCATGGTCTCCGCCGCCCGCCAGTCCGTGCAGGCCGTGGCCCTGGGCGAGGCCGCGATTGCGCTGGCCCTCCAGGAGATGCGCCTGAACACTCAGCGGCCACCCGGCCAGTTCCGCGTCGAGGCGCCTTTTGCCGGCCTGCGCATCCCGGTGGACGTGATGCCCTTGACCGGGCTGGTGGACATCAGCACGGCCCAGCCCCCCCTGCTGCAGGGCCTCTACCAGATCGTTGGTGGCCTGCCTGCCAACCAGGCCGAAGCCCTGGCCGTGGCCACCGTCGAGGCCCGCAACGCCCGCGACAGCCGGGGGCGGGCACTGGGTTTTGAGGCCGTCCAGGACCTGCTGCGCGTGCCCGGAATGGGCTATGACCTCTATGCTAGACTCGCGCCGCTTTTGACGGTCGACTCCCAAGGCGATGGCAAGGTCAACCCCCTGGCAGCCCCACCGGAAGTGCTCACCCTGCTGGCGGGGGGCAACCCCCAGCGCGCTGCCGCCGTGCTGAGCGCACGGGCCAGTGGCGGGCTGCCCGACACCACGACTTTGCAGGCCGATTGGGTGTCCAACACCACCACCTCCCGCTACCGTGTGCAGGCCCTGGTGCCCATGGGCGATGGGACCACCGTGGTGGTGTCGCGGGGTGTGGACCTGCGGGCCGACAGCCGCCTGGGCCTGCCTTGGCGATTTTTCTATGCTGAACACTGGACGGTCGCGCCTGATGCGCGGCGTCCCTGAACAACTCCATGGCTTCCACGACCTCCTCCTCGCGCGCCCTCGATCTCGATCTGCGGGTTCTGGGCCAGGGCCTGCGCCAGTCCTGGCAGTCCTTGCTGCAATCCCGCTGGCTGGCCTGGATGACGCCCGAGCTGCCGGTACGTGTGCTGCACGCCGATGGTCGCGAGGCCGTCTGGCGCGGTGCCCAAGTGCTCTCCACCTCGCCCGCCAGGGTTGCCTTCGAGGCCCTGGAGGTGCCGGAAGACCTGCTATTGCGCCGCAGCCTGCCGATGCCGGTGCTGCCTGTAGCGCAGGTCGGTGAAGCCGCCTGGCTCGACATCCGCAGTGCCAGCCCCTTCCGGCCTGACGACACCGTGGGGGCCTATGCGGCTTCGCCTCAGGGGCAGGGTGGGTTGCGGGTGGATGTGGTGCTGGCCTCTCGCACCCAATTGGCAGCCCACCTGGCTTCCCAGGTCAGCCGCCTGCGTACCGCCGACGCCACCGAACTCTGGGCGTTCACCCCAGACGGATTGCCCATGGTCCTCACCGGCTGGGGCGAAGCCCGGCGCCAGCACAAGGCGGTCGGCCAACGCCGCCTGGCCTACGCGCTGCTGGCCCTGGCTCTGGGGCTGGGCGGTGCCCTGGCTGTCACGCCCACCGCCCAGCTGCGCCTGCGGGCCATTGCCGCCGTTTACGACTACGACGCCGTTCATACCCGCACGCTGCCGCTGGTCAAGGAACGCGAAGCCCTGCTCCGCACCGCCGAGCAGGTCGAGGCTGTGCGCGCGCTGCTGATCGAGCGCATCGATCCCATCAAGCTGCTTGAAACCCTGACCCACAAGCTACCCGATGACACCTCGCTGCAGTCCCTGCAGGTCAATGGCCTGAAAGCCACCATCACCGGGCTGACCGCCAACTCCGCCAACCTGATGCAGCTGCTGGGCGGCATCGAGGGCTTCAAGGAAGTCCGCGCCCCATCGGCCGCCACCCGCTATCCCGGTGCCACCGCCGAAAGCTTCAACATTGAGTTCCAGCTGGACCCGGCGGTGTATGCGCTGATGCCTGCCCCGCCCAAGCCTGCCCCTGAAGACGCCCCTGCCGCCGTAGAAGAAAAAGCCCCTGCCGACATCCCGGCCCCTGCGCCAGCGGCACCGGTACCGGTACCGGTACCGGTACCGAATATGCCAGCGCCGGCCGCCGCGCCTGCTGCCAGTCCCGCCCCTGCCACGGCACCCGCCAAGCCGCCGGCCCCCGCCGCTGCGCCCAAATCCACCAGCAAATTCTCGATGGGACCGGGCTGAGCCCGTTCCAGACCCTGCCATGCGCCGCACCCTCCCCAAAGAAGCTGCCTTTTTGCTGCTCCTGGCCTGCCTAGTGGCCTTGCCCCTGGCCGGCATGGGCGCCTATGTCTACCAAAAGCACCAGTGGGCCCTGAACCGCATGGCCGAGCTGGAGCCCCGCCATGCCCGCCTGCGCGGCCTCGAAGCCCAAAAGGACGACCTGGAGCAGGCCCAGGCCAACGCCAAGGCCCAACTGGCGCAGTATGTTCATCCTAGCGAGCAGGACGCTAACGCCACCGGCAACGAGGCCCAGCAGCGTATCCGCAGCATCCTGAGCGCCGCCGGCCTGGAAATCTCCAGCAGCCAGGTGCTGCCCGTGAAGGAAGAAACCCATTTCGACCGCATTCCCCTGTCGGTGCGGGCTGAGGGCGAACAAATCGCCGTGCTCACCGGCCTGGCCGGCTTGGCCGAGCAAAAGCCCGCCATCCTGATCGACGCCATCACCATTCAGGGCGCGGGGGCTCCGGTCAAGGGCGTGCAGCGCCTGGGCGTGCAACTGAGCCTGTCTATCCTGCGGGGGCGTTCATGAAACCCAATGCGATTGCCCTGCTGCTGGGCCTGAACGGCGCGCTGGCCCTGGGCTTGGCCGCCCTGTGGGTGGCCCCGGATGGCAGCCTGCGCAACACGGCCTGGACTGCCCCCGAGCCCGTCAGGACCGATTACCTGGCGATGGTGCCCACCCTGCCTGCGCGCGAGCGCGTGGACACTAGCCGTTTCTTCGCGATGCTGGATCGGCCGCTGTATGCGCTCACCCGCCGTCCGCCGCCACCACCCCCTCCGCCCGCCCCGCCGCCGCCGGTGGACACACTGCGTAATGCCCGATTGCTGGGTCTGCTGATGTCCGGGCCGAATACGGGGACCGCGATCCTGAATGTCGATGGCCGCAACCGCCGGGTGCGCCTGAAGGAATCTGTGGAAGGCTGGACCCTGCAAGCCATCCAGGGCCGCAGCGCCACCTTCACCAACATGGGCGAGAGCCGGGTGCTGCAGATGCAGCGCGGCAACGTGTCGGCCTACACCGGCCAGCCGATGAATGTCGCGCCCAGTGCGCCCGCCACACCCGTTCCTGCTCCGCCACCGTCGCCCGCAGCAGCGGGCGCGTCCGCCGGCGTGCCCGGCGCCCCGGTGGCAGCGCAGGCTGCGCCGGCTGCTGCTCCGGCACAGGCCGCTCAAGGGGGGAGCACCTCTGCGGCCACGCCTGCCCCTGCCCGCCGTAGCCGTTTTTCGATGGGGCCGGGCAGCTGATCTCCCTGTCTACCCCCGACACCGCCTTTTTTGATTGCAATGTCATGACCTCTTTGCGTTCTTCCTTGCTCTTCGCCGCCTTGTCGGTGGGCTCCGCGGCTTGGTCGCAGGGCACCCCGGTGGGGGGCTCCAACCTCACCACCGACATGCCCAGCGCCAGTCCGGTGAAAGTGGATACCACCGAGCCCCGTATCCTGCGCGGCAACGACAAGGTACTGGGCCCCGCCAAGGCCGGCGTCCCCCTGGATGGTCCGCCTATCACCTTCAACTTTGAAGAGGCGCCCATCACCGAGGTGGTACGCACCATCCTGGGCGACATCCTGCGGGTGGACTACGCCCTGCACCCCCCGCTGTCCGGGGCTGTGACCCTGTCCACCCGCCAGCCCGTCCCGCCCGACCAAGCCGTGTTCCTGCTGGAAAGCGCCTTGTTCGCCAACGGCCTGGCGATGGCGCGGGATGCGCGCGGCACCTACCACGTGGGGCGCCCCGATGCCCTGCGCCATCTGGGCTCGGCCGTGCGTCAGGCCGGCAGCGGCCCCTTGCCACCCGGTTCTGGCGCCATCGTCGTCCCCCTGCAATACATCGGCGCGGCCGAGATGGCCACCATCCTGCGTCCCATGGTCCCGGGCGACGCCATCCTGCGGGTGGACAACGTCCGCAACTTGCTGGTGCTGGGCGGCAACCGCACCCAAGCCGAGGCCTGGCTGGACATGATCGCCACCTTCGACATCGACCTGCTCAAGGGCATGTCGGTGGGTGTATTCCCGCTCAAGCACGCGTCCATCAAGGAAGTCGAGGCCGCTCTGCGTCTGATGAGCCCTGGGGGCTCTGCAGCGGCCCCGGCAACTGCCACGACCGCCCCAGGTACGCCTGGCATCCCTGGTGCCGTCCCTGCTGCCTCGTCCATGGCTGCTCTGGCCGAAGGCAATCCCTTGTTTGGTGCCCTGCGCATCCTGCCCATCGAGCGGCTCAACAGCATCCTGGTGGTCACTCCCCGCGCGGCCTACCTGGACGAAGCCCGTCGCTGGATTGATCGGCTGGACCGCCCCAGCGACAACAGCGCCGAGCCCCAGCTGTTTGTGTATTCGGTGCAGAACGGCAACGCCCGCCATCTCGCCACCGTGCTCAGCGGCATCTTTGGTGGTCAGACCACCGGTGCTCCCGGCGCCACCGGCGTGGCCCCAGGCCTGAGTCAGACCAGCGCCACCAGCTTGCTGGGGGGTAACACGGGCCTGCTTGGTGCCAACACTTCCAGCGGATTGGGTATGCGCGTGGGCGGCCAGACTTCCACCTTTAGCCCGATCAACCGCACCAGCACCCAAGGCGTGGCCCAGCCGCCGGTGGTGGCCAATCTCGGCAGCGTGCGGATCATGGCCGACGAGATCAACAACGCCGTCCTGGTCTGGGGCCCGCGCACCGAATACAACAAGATTGAAGCCACCCTCAAGCGCCTGGACTTGCCCCCCACCCAGGTGCTGATCGAGGCCTCCATCATCGAGGTCTCCCTCAACGACGACCTGCGCTACGGCCTGCAGTGGGCCTTCACCGACAACCGCGCTAAGACCGACTACACCGGCACCGGTGTGCTCAGCGGCGTGGCCGGGGGCGTGCTGGGCGGCGCCAGCAGCGGTTTTTCATACACCCTGCGCAACTCCCTGGGCCAGGTGCGCGCCGTGCTCAATGCCCTGGCCGAAAAATCCTTGGTCAAGGTCATTTCCAGCCCCTCGCTGATGGTGCTGGATAACCACACAGCCTCCATCTCTGTGGGCAACCAGCAGCCCGTCAAGGCCGGCGAAAGCACCAGCACTGAGGGCACCATCCGCACCACCAACATCCAGTACAAGGACACCGGTGTGAGCCTGGTTGTGACCCCCTCGGTCAACTCCGGCAACATCGTCACCATGCAGGTGGACCAGACTGTGACCGATGTAGGTGAGATTGACAACGCCACCCAGCAACGTGCCTTCCTGCAGCGCCAGATCGGCAGCAAAGTGGCCGTGCGCTCGGGCGAGACCCTGGTCCTCGGTGGCCTGATCCGTGACAACGCCACCTCCGGCAAGTCCGGCATCCCGCTGCTGCAGGATGTGCCCGTCGTTGGCAACCTGTTCAGCACCAACACCGTCAACGAGGCCCGCACCGAACTGCTGGTCGTCATCACCCCGCGCGTCGTCCGTTCGGACCAGGAAATGCGCGACGTCAGCACCGAACTGCGCGAGCGCATGCGCGGCCTGTCGGACCGCAAGCCTCTGCCTACCACCGTGGTCGACACCCCACCCGATGCAGACCGCCAGCCTGCGAAACTCTTGCCCTGAACCCAGGTCAGAGACTGCTCTCCGTGTTTGTTACTTCCCTTTTGAAACCATGACCTTCTTGCCCATGTCCCTGCGTTCCCTGGTTCAGACCCCCGTGCTCGGCGCCGTGCTGGCAGTGTCTGCCTTGCTGGCCGGCTGTGCCAGCGCTCCTGGTGCCGGCCCCAGCGCCACGCCTGCCGCAGCCGCCTCGATGAAGGCTGAAGACATCGTCAAGCAGCGTGCCAACCAGCGCTGGAAACACCTGCTGGCCGACGAGTACAGCAAAGCCTACGACTACCTCACCCCCGCTTTCCGCGCCGTCAACAGCCAGGACAGCTATCGTGGCCGCTTTGGCACCGGCGCCAAGTGGGTTGGTGCTGAAGTCCAAAGCGTGACCTGCTCCGCTGAGGACCGCTGCGAAGCCATCATCAAGCTCCAGACCCTGGTCGTTGCCCGTGGCTTTAGCGGCCCCATTACCACCACCCCCACCGAAACCTGGCTCAAGGTGGACGGCCAGTGGTGGATTTATCAAAAGTGATTGCTGCTAAAACGATAGCTATAACCAGTGAATTCCATTGAGCTTAAGACGAATTTCACGATCAGAAGGCCTTGGCTGGATTGAGAGGCTCCCACACAGAGCCAGTGCAGCTACCTACTGGCAGCCTCGCGCAAGGACCACTTGGTTGCGGCCATTGCGCTTGGCGGCGTACAGCGCTTCGTCGGCGAGGCCGTAGGCTTCACTGAAATCGCAGCCCTGTGGCAGACAGCTCACGCCAAAGCTGGCTGTGACGCTGCTGCCATCGGGCAGGTTAAAAGCGTGCGTTGCAATCGCACGACGCAAGGCCTCTGCAGCTTGCTTGGAGGCCTCCCAGCCGTGCTGGGGCAGCACCACCGTGAATTCTTCGCCCCCGACGCGTCCCAGTTGAGCGCCGTCGAGCGGTACTGCCTTGAGGCAGGCGACTACGCCCCGCAAAACCTGGTCTCCGACGGGGTGGCCGAAGCTGTCGTTGATCCGCTTGAAATGGTCAATGTCCAGCACGATCAAGGCGAGGCCCTGCTGGCCAAATGCGTGGTTCACTCGTTCGATGATGGCCCCGCGGTTCAGTACTCCGGTCAGGGGGTCATGCGTTGCCCGATGTTCCAGCTGTTCGGCCAGGTCCTGCAGGCGCAGGTTGAGCTGGTGCATCTCGAATTCCGCACGGTCACTGCGGCGAACCAGTCGGCGTGTTTCGCGCAGCAGCCGTTCGTAGGCCGTGAGTAGCTCTCCCAGGGCCTGGTGGCATCGCTCTGGCGCCACATGCGTCCCGGCGTCATGAACCGCGCGTGCGGCTTGCAGAGCGCGGGTCTCCGCATCGAACAGGTCTGGCAGTGGGGTGGTGCTGGCGTCCATTCAGTCTGACTTTACCGGGTGATTGGCAAATCCGATCGCAGGGAAGTCTTCGCTGAGTTCCTGGCCGAACTCAAGGATGGTGTCATCCTCCTCGTCGTAAAACCAGTTCAGGGTGACCTGATTGCCGGCTTCCACGGCGGCATGGAGCGTATCGATCAGATTGAACAGCATCTTCGTGCTCGAACTGTTGAAGTACGCCAGCGCGATGTTGACTTCAATTCTTTGCTGATGCTGTTGGGACAGGTAGTTTTGGAGCTGTTTGAGGACTTCCCCGTAGAACGCGGCTGCGTTTTCAGGGTAAGACTCGCCACGCAGGCTCAGCGTATGGCGGTCGAACTGAAAGTCCACTTCGGGGGAACTGGGGGTCGGTGCGATGTAGAGGTTTTCCATCCGTAGTGATCTCGTTTTTTCTTGCCAGCGTGGATGCGTTAGATGGTGGCCTTGAGATAAAACATGGGGGAATCACTGGCCTCTTCCGCCGGAGGGAAGTCAAATTCCAGTGGCTCGCGGGCATCGCGTGCCACGGTGAGAAAGCCCAGGCCTGCGCCTTTGCTGCCCTCGGGGGTGTCCTCGCGGAGTGTCTGGCGGTAGGCCTGCTTGATTTCTTCCAGCGTCATTTTGTGCAAGGCATCCAGCTTCACACGCAGCTCATCCGCGACGCTGGGCGCCACGGGGTTGGCGCACAGCAGCAGAAAGCTCCCGTCGTTTTCCCGCAGGATACAGACGGAGCCGTGGCGCAATTCGCCATTGTCCTGGCTGGGAGGGGTCAGTGCATCGGCGGAGTAATGAATGATGTTCTGTGCCATCTCCACGAAGGACGAGAAGAGTTTGCGTCGGGTGGGTGCAGCGACGCCGGCCACCTCCAGCTGGAGTTTGACGGCTTCGGCCATGGCCGCAATGATGTTTTGCGAGAAATAGCCCACGTAATAAAAGATGACTTGGTGCTGCTTTGCCAGGTTGAAAAAAGGACCGTATTTTTCAGCAATGAGGGAGGGGGGCGTAGGCATGGGGCCCTTTCTGTAGTTTAGGTGCGGAAGCAGAAAAAAGTCAGATCGTCGCGGCGGTGGTGCTCGCCCTGCCAGGTCCGCAGGGTATCGAGGAGGGCTGCGTTGACTTCCACAGGGGTGCGATCGCGGTGGCTGAGCAGGGATTCACGCACACGTCGCTTGCCCAGTGCAATCGCCCGAGGCCCCCCGATTTGGTCGATCAGTCCGTCCGTGCAGACAAACACGAGCGTGCCGGCAGGAAGGCTTATTTCCTGATTACGCCAGGCGTAGTCCAGCTCGCTGTCCACATAACCCAGTCCTTTGCGTTGGCCTTCAAGGACTTCCATTGTCTCGGAGCCTGGGCGCAGCAGGAACAGCGAAAGCCGTGCGCCTGCGAACACCAGACGGCCGTTTGCGGGCTCGAACCAGAAGCAGGCGGCATCCAGGCCGTCGTCTGAGCCCAGCGACTGGTCTTGGCGGTCCATTTGTCCCAGCATTTGCTTGATGCTGCGATTGACGCTGCCTAGCAACTGGGCGGGGTTGCGGGCGCCATGCTGTTCAATCGCCTGGTTCAGGCTGGTGGATGCGATCAAGGTCATGAAGGCGCCCGGCACGCCGTGGCCGGTGCAGTCGGCCACGGTGGCAAACCAGCCATCGCTGTCCTGCGTGAACTGGTAGAAGTCCCCTCCGACGACATCGCGTGGCTCCCACACCAGACTGGCCTCGGGGCAGGCCTGTATCAAGGCGTCGAGCGAGCGGCGCAGCGTGGATTTTTGAATCACGCTGGCGTATTCAATGCTCTGCATGATGTGGTGGTTGCGGGCTGCCTGGATCTCCGCCATCGCCCGCATGAGTTGCAGGCCGCTTCCCGTCCCCGCATATTCACCATTGCGCGTGATGATGAAACCATCGGCCAAGGCTTTCTCCCCATAGGCCACGGTCTTGAAGGTCAGCGCTTCGATGTCCAGCCCGCCATCCACGATCAGGGGTTCCTTGTCCATGAACGCAATGCAGCTTTTACGGCCATAGATTTCCATGCGAAATGGCCTGCTCATCTGGGACAAGAAGATGTTCCGATTGATCAGGCCGATGGGTCGCCTTCCTTCCAGGACCGGCAAGCTCACGAGGTCGCGGTGCTGGTTGAAGAGATCCATCGCCCTTGCATTGGTCTCTTCGGTGTTCAGGCTGGGCACTGCGATGCACAGATCTTCTGCGCAGGGCGAGCGAAAGCGCGGTCGAAAATCGCTCAGGTACGCGGAAGCTACAGGCATGAATCAGACACTAAAAAAGTCACTATGGTCAAAGATTATTTCCCAGGTGTGACGATTCTGTGTCTGGTGATTTCCAGTACATCCGTCAATTTTTGGCGCATCAAAGCAAAAAGCCCGCTACGTTTTAGGTAGCGGGCTTTTTGATGTTTGGTGGCGCTTCACGGATTCGAACCGCGGACCTGTGGATTATGATTCCATCGCTCTAACCGACTGAGCTAAAGCGCCGAAGTCCTGCATTATAGTTCAGTTTTTTGCCTTTGCAAGGCTTTTGCAAAAAATTATTGGTGCTTGAAGACAGCTTTGCGCTTGTTCACGAAGGCGTCCATGCCTTCCTTCTGGTCCTGGGTGGCGAACAGGGAGTGGAACAGGCGGCGCTCGAACATCACGCCGTCGGCCAGTGTGCCTTCGAAGGCGCGGTTGACAGATTCTTTGGCGGCCATCACGGCGATTTGTGAGAAGTCGGCAATGATCAGCGCGGCGCCCAGTGCTTCGTCCATCAGCTTGTCGTAGGGCACGACCCGGCTGACCAAGCCGGCGCGTTCGGCCTCGGTGGCGTCCATCATGCGGCCGGTCAAGGCCAAGTCCATGGCCTTGGCCTTGCCGACGGCACGTGGCAGGCGCTGGGTGCCGCCGGCCCCAGGAATGACACCCAGCTTGATTTCAGGCTGGCCGAACTTGGCGTTGTCGGCGGCAATGATGAAGTCGCACATCATGGCCAGCTCGCAACCACCGCCCAGCGCAAAACCGCTGACCGCCGCGATCACCGGCTTGCGGATGCTGCGGATGGTTTCCCAGTTGCGGGTGATGTAGTCGCCTTTATAGACATCGGCAAAGGTGTAGGTGGTCATGGCGCCAATGTCGGCACCAGCGGCAAAGGAGCGCTCGCTGCCGGTGATGATCATGCAGCCGATGGCCTCGTCGGCATCAAAGGCTTTTAGCGCTGCGCCCAGCTCGTTCATCAGCTGGTCGTTCAGGGCGTTGAGCTGCTTGGGGCGGTTCAGCGTGATGATGCCGACCTTGCCGGCTTCGGTGCGTACCTCGATGGTTTCATAGGCCATGGAATCTCCTGTGCTTTCTTCTGGGTGGGTTGAAAAGCAAACACTATAGCGATATGCAGGCCCACTTTGATGAAGTTTCCGTTTACGTCAACGGAGTTCGCCTTGCAGCCAGGATTGCACCTTGGCGGCATCTCCCACTTTCAGTTGGGTCGTGGCACTGGTCATGGGTTTTTGGATTGCCTTGCGCCGAGAGGGCGCGTTTTCCCAGTGCAGGGGCAGGCGCAGCAAGCGCCCATCGCGGGCGACCAGGGCGGTGGCTTCGGTGGCTGAACCCGCGTACAGCGCCAGCTCGTCGAGCTTTTGCAGGCGCCAGCCCTGGCCCTTGATTTCTACGCCCAGCCATTCGTCGCCGGCCGCTAGGCCAGCCTGTTCGGCGGGGCTTCCGTGCAGCACGGTCTTGACCTGCACGCTGTGGTTTTCCTGCACACGCAGGCCCAGGCGCTGGGCCCAGGTCGGGGGCGGGTGGTCCAGGGCCACGCCGTGGGCTGTGAGCAGTTCGGCCAGGGGCAGTTCGGCCGTGCTGTGGACCCAGGCGTCCAGTTCGGCGTCAAAAGACCGGCCCGCCAGCGCTTGCAGCACGGCGCGTAGGTCGGACTCGGCCATGGGGCCGGCCTGGCAGCGCTGCCACAGACCGCGCATGACCGCGTCCAGCGTGGTCTTGCCTTCGCGGCGCAGCGTCAGGTCCAGACACAGGGCCACCAGCGCGCCCTTGGTGTAGTAGCTGACGGTGCTGTTGGGGGTGTTTTCGTCCTGGCGGTAGTACTTGACCCAGGCATCGAAGCTGGCCTCGGCCACCGTTTGCACTTGGCGGCCCGGGGTTTGCTGGACTTGTTGCAGGGTCTTGCCCAGCAGCTTGAGGTAGCCGGCATCGTCCAGCAGGCCGGCGCGGCGCAGCAGCAGGTCGTCGTAGTAGCTGGTAAAGCCCTCAAAAAACCACAGCAGCTGCGTGTAGTTCTCCTGCGCGTAGTCATAGCGGGCAAATTCAGCCGGGCGCAGGCGCTTGACGTTCCAGGTGTGGAAGTACTCGTGGCTGATCAAGCCCAGCAGCTGGGTATAGCCTTCATTGGCGCCTTCATGGGCGCCCTCGCTGGCGCTGGCATCGCCCAGGCGGGGCAGATCGCTGCGCTTGCAGATCAGGGCGGTGGAATTGCGGTGCTCCAGCCCGCCATAGCCGTCCTGCACGGCATTGAGCATGAACAGGTAATTTTGGTGCGGCGGCTTGCCCCGGCCATGCCAGAAGCGGATCGCGGTTTCGCAGACCTTGCGCGTGTCGGCCAGCAGCCGGGCGCCGTCGAAGCTCGCGGGCGCGCCGGCCACCACAAAGCGGTGGGGAACGCCGCCGGCGGTGAATTCGCCGCTCCAGAAGGCGCCCATTTCTACCGGGCAATCGGCCAGCTCGTCGTAGTCCTGGGCCTGGTAGCGGCCAAAGCCCTGGGCGTCGATTTTTAAAGGAAAAAGGCCTGTAGCGCACGTCCATTCAGCGGTGCTAGCTCTCTTTTTAGGAGCAATTAGGTCGATGGTGCAGGGGCGGTCGGTCTGGCCCACCACCTGCAGGCACAGGCTGGTGCCGTTGAAAAAGCCCCGGTCCGCATCCAGCCAGGCGGTGCGCACCGATCGGTCGTAGGCGCAGACCTCGTATTCCAGCACCAGGGCCTGACCGGGGCGGCAGTCGGCCTGCCAGCGGTGTTTGTCCAGCTGGGTCAGCGCCACAGGCTTGCGGCCTTGGCGGGCGCGCAGGTTCTGCAGGTTCTTGGCAAATTCGCGCACCAGGTAACTGCCGGGAATCCACACCGGCAGGGCCAGGATTTGCGTGGCGGCCGGTTCGGCAATGGTGAGCGTGACCGCAAAGCGGTGCCCGTGCAGGTCGGCCGGGTCGATCGCGTAGTGGATGGGCGCCATTTCGGCAGCGGTGGGACGGGCGGTGGACATGCGTGGGAGATCGGTCAATGGGTCGATGCGACTCAGTTGGCGCTCGGCGCGCCCGTGGCTTCGCCGGCTTCGGCCAGGCGCTTTTCGACCTCGGCGGCACCAATGGCGCCGGGCACGCGCGCGCCGTTGGCAAACAGCAGCGTGGGCGTGCCAGTGATCTTGTGTTTCTTGCCGAAGGCCAGGTTGCGTTGCAGCGCGCTGGTATCGCAGGTGGCAGTGGGGGCTGGCTTCTCGCGGACCATGTAGTCCTGCCAGGCCAGGGCCCGGTCCTTGGCGCACCAGATGTTGCGCGACTTTTCCAGCGAATCCTGGCTCAGGATGGGGTAGAGGAACAGGTGAATGGTGATGTTGTCCACGCCCTGCAGGTCCCGTTCAAAGCGCTTGCAGTAGCCGCAGTTCGGGTCCTCAAAGACTGCCAGCTTGCGCTTGCCGTTGCCGCGCACGATGGTGAAGGCGTCCTTGAGCGGCAGGCTGGCGAAATCGATGGCGGTGAGTTTGTTGATGCGGTCTTCCGTCAGGTTGCGCCGCGCTTTGGTGTCGATCAGCTCGCCCTGGATCACGAAATTGCCCTTGGCGTCCGAATAGAACACGTCCGTGCCGATCCGCACTTCGTACAGCCCTTGCATGGGCGTGGGGCGGATCTCGTCGATCTTTTCCATTTGCGGAATGCGCTCCGCCAGGGTTTTGCGGATCGCCGCATCCTGGGCGGAGGCGGACAGGCCCAGGAACAGGGCCGCGCTGGCCAGCAGGGGGGGAAGCAGTTTCATGGCAAAGCAATCCAATACGGCAAAACGAACGGCAAGGCACGGGGCCGCGAAGGGGGAGGGGGGCTCAACCCAGGCCGATGGCCTGTTTGGCCAGCCAGGCTTTCAAGGGGGTGGCGCGTTCGACGCTGTTCATGCCCCAGTTGCGCAGGCGTTGCAGCGCAGACTCCGGGCGGGTGAAGAGCTGTTGCAGACCGTCGGTGGCCCAGCCCATCGGCAGGATGGCGGCCTTTCGCTCACGCTCGTAGGCGCGCAGCAGGCGCAGGTCGCCCACGCTGCGCCAGTAGTCGCGCCCGTGCAGGATGCGCGCCAGGGCTTGCGCGTCGGCCAGGCCCAGGTTCAGGCCTTGGCCGGCCAGGGGATGGACGTTGTGCGCGGCATCGCCCGCCAGCACCCAGCGGCCCTGGCCCCAGTCCGGCCCGCCGTCGCCGCACCAACGTTCGGCGGTAGCCCATTGCAGCGGCCAGGTGGCGCGTTCCCCCGAGAGTTCCAGGCGTCCGAGCGCGAACTGGCTGGCGGCTTCGAGCCGGTGGCACAGGGCATCGTCGGCCCAGTCCATGGCCTGGGTGGCCAGGGCCGCTGGCAGGGACCAGACCACGGCCACTTCCTGCCCTTCCGGACCACCCAGCGGCAGGAAGGCCAGCACGCCTTCCTGGCTGAACCATTGGCGCGCGATCTGGCCATGGGGTTGTTCGCAGCGCACGCGGGTGGCCAGCGCATGTTGGGGGTAGCGGGTGGTTTCAAAATCCACGCCCAGTTCTGCGCGGGTCTGGCTCGCCCGGCCTTCGCAGACCACGGTGAGCGCCGCAGGTACCGGGGCTGGCACCAAGTCCACCTGGGGCTGGTAGCGCACGGCCTCGCCCAGGCGCTGCTCCAGCGCCGGGACTTCCACGATCCAGGCCAGTGCGGGCACGTTTTGCTCGAAGGCGTCAAAGCGCAGCGCGCCTTCCTGGTCGCCATAGACCTGCATTTCCTGCACGGCGGTGGCATGGGCTTCGTCAGGCCAGCAGCGCAGCGATTCCAGCAGCTGGCGCGAGGCGGCGTTCAGCGCATAGGCGCGCACGTCCTTGGGGGCCTTGCTTGCGGAAGGTGCTTCGGGCGGAGAGACCAACGCCACGCGCAGGCGCTCGCGGGCGAGCAATAGGGCCAGGGTGCGGCCCACCACGCCGGCCCCACGGATACAAATGTCATAGGTTTGCGCCATGGCCGCGATTGTAGGAGGGGCTCCATCCCCCTGGCGGGTGCCTGGGCTTGCCGGTTCAGGCCGCTTTTTGCGCCGCATGCACCAGCTTGCGCGCCATGCTCCAGCGGTGGACTTCGCTCGGGCCGTCATAGACGCGGAAGGCGCGCATGTCCATAAAGATGCGCATCACCGGGGTATCGCTGGTCACGCCCTGGCCGCCCAGGATCTGCACGCAGCGGTCCACCACCCGCCATTCGGCCTCGGAG
Organism: uncultured Burkholderiaceae bacterium; assembly: GCA_964597235.1. Classification (GTDB taxonomy): domain Bacteria; phylum Pseudomonadota; class Gammaproteobacteria; order Burkholderiales; family Burkholderiaceae_C; genus CAYZPX01. The sequence goes on from CAZQXQ010000027.1 coordinate 19,815, forward strand.
CAGACCACCTTGGCGCGGCTGGATTCGTAGTTGCATTTTTCCCCCTGGTCCAGCAGCCAGGCCGTGTGCCAGATGTGCAGGCGCGCGGTGTGCAGGTCCATGTCGTTGTCGGCCAGCTGAAAGCCCACGCCCTCGTGCTCGGCCAGCGGTTTGCCAAAGGCGGTGCGGCGGGTGGCGTAGTCCAGCGCGATGTCGTGTGCGCGCCGGGCCTGACCCAGCCAGCGCATGCAGTGCGTCAATCGGGCGGGCGCCAAGCGCACCTGCGCGTAGCGAAAGCCCTTGCCGACCTCGCCCAGCACGTCGCTGGCCGGAATGCGCAGGCCCTCAAAGCGCAGCACCCCGTGGCCGCCGGTAAAGCAGCGGTCCATTGCGTCCATGTTGCGCTCCAGCGTGATGCCGGGGCGGTCCATGTCGGTCAAGAACATGGTGGCCGAGCCGTCTTCCATACGCGCCATCACGATGGCGTAGTCCGCCCCTTCGGCGCCGGTGATGAACCACTTGAGGCCGTCGATCACATAGTCGTCCCCGTCGCGCACCGCCGTGGTGGCCAGCATGCCGGGGTCGGCGCCCGCGCCAGGGGCGGGCTCGGTCATCGCAAAGCAGGACCGGGTGTGGCCCTGCACCTGGGGGCGCAACCAGCGTTCCTTTTGCGCCGGGGTGGCCACTTCTTCCATCAGGTGGATATTGCCTTCGTCCGGCGCGTGGATGTTCAGCGCCGTGGGGCCCAGCCAGGAATAGCCGGCCTCCTCGAACACCGCCGCCTTGGCGATGTGGCTCAGTCCCAGGCCGCCCATCTCGATGGAGGCGTGCGGCGTCAGCAGACCGGCGGCGCGGGCGCGGGCGATCAGCTCTTTGCGCAGCCCTTCGCTGGGGCCGTGGTGATTCTGGCGCTCGTCGTTTTCCAGGGGAATGACCTGTTCGGCGATGAAGTCGCGGGTGCGGTCACGCAGCGCGCGGACCTCGGGGGGCAAGTCGAAATGCATGGGGTTCTCCGGTCGTCCAGGGGTTCTGAAGCAGAGGCCACCCGGGGCCTGTGCGCCGTGCGGTCTGGGCCGGATTACACCGGTCGCAGAGCGGGGAGGCTGTCGCGCAGTGAACAGGGTGGGGTCGGTAGAATCCCGCCCCACCGAGGCCCACCGGCTCCGCGCCGTCCCGAGGGGCGATGCCGGCCAGGGCCCCCGACCGCGCAGCGGGGCCCGCGCCCCGATCCCCCGCGCCCCTCTGCACCGCTTTACCGTTTGCACCACAAGGAATTTCCATGAGCCTCCAATGCGGCATCGTGGGCCTGCCCAACGTCGGCAAGTCCACCC
>CAZQXQ010000028.1:0-21024 GCA_964597235.1 uncultured Burkholderiaceae bacterium
CAAGTACCCGTCAAAAAAACGCCAGTCAGCGCTTAACTGACTGGCATTGCCCGCACGCCGGGGTTTCGTCCAAGTATTTGTTGCACTACCTACGCAGCCAACCTTTTACAGACTACGTAAATAGCAAGGCTGTTGGTGTTGCCTACCCAGCAATCAATGACGCTAATTTTTTCCAAGGGGTTCTGGCACTGCCACCGACAGCCGAACAATCCCGCATCGTCGCCCGCGTCGAAGAACTCATGCGCCTGTGCGATGCGCTGGAGGCCAAGGGCCAGCTGGAAGCCACCCAGCACGCGCAGTTGGTCGGCACGCTGCTGGGCAGCCTGACCGCCAGCGCCATGCCCGAAGAGCTGGCCGAGCACTGGCAGCGCGTGGCCGAGCACTTTGACCTGCTGCTCGACCGCCCCGAAGCCATCGATGCACTGGAGCAAACCCTGCTGCAACTGGCCGTGCGCGGCCTGCTCGTGCCCCAAGACCCCCAGGACGAGCCCGCCAGCGCCCTGCTGGCCCGCATCCGCGCCGAAAAAGACCGGCTGATTGCGGAGGGCAAGATCAAGCGGGACAAGCCGCTGCCGCCGATTTCCGACGAAGAAAAGCCGTTTGAATTGCCGGTGGGGTGGGAGTGGATTCGACTGCAACAGGCATACGACGTTCGCGACGGAACGCACGACACGCCTAAGTACCAATCAACGGGATTTCCGCTCGTGACGAGCAAGAATCTCTACGGGGGTGTGCTTGATTTATCAGATGTAAAGCTGATTTCTCCTGCTGATCACGAACAGATATCCGCCCGCTCTAGGGTTGCGCGGGACGATATTCTTTTTGCGATGATTGGCAGCATCGGGAATCCCGTCATCGTTGACACAGATATAGAGTTCAGCGTGAAAAACGTCGCTCTGTTTAAGTACTATGCGGCGGCCTTGTCGTGCCCTAAGTACCTTTTGCTCGTACTGCAGACCGAGGCTGCTGGGATGAAGGAGCGTGCGGCTGGTGGCGTGCAATCTTTCATCTCGTTGGGGCAACTTCGCTCGACTGTTGTCGCTTTCCCACCCCTCCCCGAACAATCCCGCATCGTCGCCCGCGTCACGGCGCTGCGCCAGCTGTGCGCTGACCTGCGCCAGCGCCTGGCCGAGCGCCAGTCGGTACAGTCCCGCTTGGCCGAGGCCCTGGTCGCGCAGGCCGGAGGATGAAGGCCTTGACCTGCCCCAATCACTCCTGTATTGATAGCTAGTACCGATGGTTTTTATTGACCTGGAGCCACTTTTGACCACAAATCCCCCACCGCCAGGAGGCCCCCAAGCATGACCAATGGACCCACCATGACCGCCATGGCGATTGCGCTGCTGGGCGGCGTGGGCCTGTTTCTGGTCGGCATGACCATGCTGACCGATGGGCTCAAGCTCGCGGCGGGCCGGGCGCTGGAGCGCATTCTGGCGGCCTGGACACGCACCCCGCTGCACGGGCTGGTGACCGGGATTTTTCTGACCGCACTGCTGCAGTCGTCCACCGCCATGACGGTGGCGGCGATTGGCTTTGTCAACGCGGGGCTGCTGACATTCACCTCGGCGCTGTGGGTGGTGTTTGGCTCGAACGTCGGCACCTCGGTCACGGGCTGGCTGGTGGCCTGGATCGGCTTCAAGATGAAGATCGACGCCTTTGCCCTGCCGCTGATTGGCCTGGGCATGGCGCTCAAGCTCACCGGCGAGGGCACACGGCGCGGCGGGCTGGGCATGGTGCTGGCGGGCTTTGGGCTGATGTTTTTGGGCATCGACATCCTCAAAAACGGCTTTGCCGGCAGCGCCACCGCCCTGCCCACGCTGGACAAGGACTTGGCTGGGCTGGTCATGGCCGTGGGCATCGGCGTGGTGGTGACCATCTTGCTGCAGGCGTCCTCGGCCACGCTGACGCTGGTGCTCACAGCCGTCTCCAGCGGCCTGGTGCCGGTGGAGGCGGGCGCGGCCATCGTGATTGGCGCCAATGTGGGCACCACGCTGACAGGCATTCTGGCGGCCATTGGCGCCACGTCGCATGCACGCCGACTGGCGGCGGCGCACGTGCTGTTCAACGTGGTGACGGCCGTGGTGGCCCTGGCCATTCTGTCGCCGCTGCTGTGGCTGATCCACACCATCGGTGTCTGGGCCTTGGGCAGTGGCGATGTGGTGACGCAGCTGGTGATTTTTCACACGGGCTTCAATGTGCTGGGCGTGCTGCTGATGTGGCCGCTGTCCCAGCCGCTGGTGCGCTTTTTGCTCGCGCGCTTTGGCCAGGCCGAGGAGGATCTGGGTCGCCCACGCTACCTGGACCGCAACGTGGTCGCCGTGCCCGCCCTGGCCTTGCAGGCACTGCGCCGCGAGCTGGCGCGCATGGGCCACCTGGCGCTGGATCTGGCCGGCAACGCCACGCGCCTCAATCCGCAGGCCCTGCCCTGGGAGCCCGGACCGCCCCAGGCCGAAGCCCAGCTGGCCCGCCAACTGGAGACGGTGGAGCAGTTACAGCTGGCGATTGGCCAGTTTGTCAGCGAACTCAGCCGGGGCACCCTGCACCAGGACGTGGCCCAGCAACTGCCCGAACTGCTGCGCATTGCCACCCACTTCGATACCCTGGCGCGCGTCATGCACCATGTGGGCGTTCAGGGCAGCCAGACCCCCCGGCCGGTCACTGCGCACCCCAAGCCCCTACTGGTCTTGCCCGATGCGCTGCAGCACATTTGGCCCCCCGCCCATCCGTCCGAAGGGGGCGGCGATGCGGGCCTGGGCGAAGCCGCCCCCACCGAGCTGGTGGCCAGCGTGGTGCCGGTGTTCACGGCCGCACTGGCATTTTTTGCAGCGGCCGACCCGCAGAGCGAGCCTCAGTCCGGCCACTGGCTGGCCAGCGAAGCGCGCGACACGTTTGAGGACAGCTACCAGACGGCCAAGGCCGCCCTGCTGCGCGAGGGTGCCAGCGGCGCGGTGGAGGTGAACGCGGTGTATGACTGGCTGGCCCGATTGAGCGACCTGCGCCGGGCGGTGGAGCAAGGCTTCAAGGCGGCCCAGCGCCTGGACGCCCTGCCCGACCTGCCGCCCCTGCCAGCGGCAGAAACCGATGTGCCCGCCGCCGAGGCCCCGGCTCCAAGCAGACCCAGTCAGGGATAAATGTGCCGATTGTTTTGCTACAAGAAAAAGTCTTGGGTGTTTTCACGCATTTATTACGCTCCTGCAAATCTCGATAATCTGCGCCTTTCAGCCCCACCCCTCGGGTGCCCCCACCATGTCCCTTGAACGCCCCGCCCTGCCCTTGCCCTCCTTGCGCCAGATCCTGGCGGACTGGGGCCCCACCTACGCGGCCAACGGTCTGATTGCCTTCATCTTTGCCGCGACCGGTCCGCTGGCGATCATCCTGTCAGTGGGGGTGCGCGGTGGGCTGTCGCAGGCGGAGCTGGCCTCCTGGGTGTTTGGCTCGTTCTTCATGAACGGACTGGTCACGCTGGTGATGACCCTGCGCTACCGCACGCCGCTGGGCTTTGCCTGGACGATTCCGGGCACGGTGCTGGTCGGCCCGGCGTTGCAGCACCTGAGCTTTGCCGAGGTCATTGGCGCCTTTTATGCCACCAGCGCCCTGGTGCTGGTGCTGGGGATGAGCGGCTGGGTCAAGCGGATCATGGCGCTGCTGCCCATGCCGATCGTGATGGGCATGGTGGCCGGGGTGTTCCTGCGCTTTGGCCTGGACCTGGTGCGTGCGCTGCACAGCAACCTGGGCATTGCGGGCCCGATGGTGGTGACCTTTGTGCTGTTGTCAGTCAACCCCGCCTTGGCCAAGCGCATGCCACCGCTGATTGGCGCGCTGCTGGTGGGCGCCGTGGCGGTGGCCCTGGGCGGGCAGGTCAACCCTGACCTGGTCAGCAGCCTGACGTTTGCACAGCCCGTGGTGCAAGCGCCCGTGTGGTCGTTGGCCGCGCTGGTGGAATTGGTGGTTCCGCTGGCCATCACCGTGCTGGTGGTGCAAAACGGCCAGGGCGCGGCGGTGCTCAAAGCAGCCCAGCACGAGCCCCCGGTCAACGCAATTGCGGTGGCTTGCGGCATTGGCTCGTTCCTGAGCGCGGCGGTGGGTTCGGTCAGCACCTGCCTGACCGGCCCCAGCAACGCGCTGATGACCTCGTCCGGCACCCGCGAGCGCCAGTACACCGCCGCACTGACCTTTGGCAGCCTGGCGCTGCTGTTCGGGCTGATGGCCCCCACCTTCACCGGCCTGATGCTGGCCACGCCCAAGGAATTCATCATGGTGCTGGGCGGCCTGGCCATGCTGCGCGTGCTGCAGGGGGCGTTCACGGCCTCGTTTGGCGGCGGTCGCTTTACGCTGGGGGCACTGATCAGCCTGCTGGTCACCGTGGCGGACCTGGGCATTTGGAACATCGGCGCCGCGTTCTGGGGCCTGGTGGCGGGTTTTGCGGTGTCGTGGCTGATGGAAAAGGCCGACTTCAAGGCGCTGGCGAACCAGGCTTGAGGTAGCCCTCCCATCCTCCCCTCAGCCGCCCACCTCTGGCGGTGCCCTGCCCGGCCCGTCCGGGCGCGCAAACAGTTCCAGCAGCCAGTCGATGAACACCCGCACCCGCGCCGGCAGTTGCCGGTTGGGCGGGTAAAGCACGCTCATTGGCAAGGGCGGTGGGCGCTGCGCAGGCAGCACTTCGCACAGGGTGCCGGTCGCCAGCAGCGGGGCCACAAAGGCGTACGGTGTCTGGACCAGGCCAAACCCGGCCAGGCAGGCGCTGATGTAGCTGTCGCCATTGTTCACGGCAATGCGCGAGGGCAGTTTTCGGGTCAGCAGCTTGCCGTCCACCACGAACTCCAGTGGCACCGGCCGGCCACTGGCCGCCGAGAGGTAGTCCACCACACTGTGCTGCGCCAGCGCCTCCAAGGTGCGCGGCAGGCCCTGGCGGGCCAGGTAGTCGGGGCTGGCACAGGTCACCTGCGGCAGGTCCGCCAGACGGCGGGCCACCAGGGGTAGATCGCGCAAATCGCCCGCGCGCAGCACGCAGTCCACCCCCTCGCGCACCAGGTCAATCGGCCGGTCGGTCACGCTGACCTCCAGCCGGATCTGCGGGTAGCGCGCCGCAAACTCCGGCAAGGCCGGCGCCAGCACGTTGCGAAACATCGCGGCGGACAGGTCCAGCCGGACCCGTCCTTGCGGTGCCCGCGCCGCCTGGGTGAACTGCGCATCAGCCTCGTCCAGGTCCGCCAGGATGGCGACGCAGCGCTCGTAATACGCCGTGCCCTCCACCGTCGGCGTGACCTGCCGCGTGGTGCGCGCCAACAGCCGCACGCCCAGATGCCGCTCCAGCTGCTGGATGCTGTGCGTGGCCGCCGCCCGGTTCATGCCCAACTGCTCCGCCGCCCGGCTGAAACTGCCCAGGTCCACGATGCGGGTGAACAGCCGCAGGGCACGGAGGTGGTCGATCATGGGGAAGCGGGGGTCTGTCGTGCGCTTTCAGGCGCCATGGATTGGCACCTCATCCGGTGATGTCCATGCCCACGGGCTGACTCACCATGGCTTCGCCCCCATGGCGTGCAGGATCAAAGCGCTGAAGACGCTCTTCCAAGCTCCACGCCGCAGTGGGCAAGGACTCGCTCGAACCTCGGCCCGCCTCCGGAGCCACATGGGGTGATGGGTCTGCATACCGATTGGGAAGAATGTCTTTCACGGGATCTCCAGGGTTTGGATGCAGCATAAATCCGTCCGCCCCCTCACCACGGCAGTTTTTCCCCGCTGTAGGCATAGAAGCTGCCCGTCTCCTCGGGCGGCAGGCCGTCGAGCACGCGCAGCAGGTCGGCAGCGGCGTCTGCGGCGGGGCGGCCGATTTCTGCGCCGTTGAAGGGCGCGGACAGGGCCGAGTCCACGGTACCGGGGTGCAGCGCGACCAGCGTGGCTTTGGGGTGGGTGCGGGCGACTTCGATGGCGGCGGTTTTGAGCAGCATGTTCAGCGCGGCCTTGGAGGCGCGGTAGCTGTACCAGCCGCCCAGGCGGTTGTCGCCAATGCTGCCGACCTTGGCCGAGAGCACGGCGAGCAGGCTGCGTTCCTGGCGCGCCAGCAACGGCGCGAAATGCGCCAGCACCAGCGCGGGGCCAAAGGTGTTGGCGCGGAAGGTGGCTTCGAGCTGCGCGTAGTTGAGCTGGGCCAGGCGTTTTTCCGGCTGGAACTGCGGCGTGTGCAACACCCCCGCAGCGTTGACGATCAGGTGAAACGGCCCCTGCGCGCGCAGTTGCGCCGCCGCGCGGGCCACGCTGGCTTCGTCGTCAAAGTCGATGGCCGGGTCGCTGCGGCGGCCCAGGCCCAGGGCCAGGGCGCAACGGGGGTCGGCTTGCAATTGCTGCAGCAAGGCCGCGCCAATGGCGCCAGAGCTGCCAATGACCAGGGCGCGGTAGCCGTCGGGAAGAGAGTGCATGGTCTGCATGGCGGGGGCTCCAGTCCAAAAAACGTTCATAAAGTGTCGATGCGCGCGCGCAGGTCGGCGGCGTGCTCGCGCAGGGATTGCAGGGTGGCGGGGTCCATTTTTTCCAAGTTGCGGTAGACCATGCCCAGGCGGAAGTTGCGGCCCAAGGTGTCCTGGTGGCGGGCAAAAAAGTCCCAGTACAGCGCGTTGTACGGGCAGGCCTGGGGGCCGGTGTGCTGCTTTTTGTCGTAGGCGCAGCCCTTGCAGGCATCGCCCATGCGGTCCAGGTAGGCGGCGCTGCTGACGTAGGGCTTGGTGGCCAGCAGGCCGCCGTCGGCAAACTGGCTCATGCCCAGAGTGTTGGGCAGCTCTACCCACTCGAAGGCGTCGGCATAGACACCCAAATACCAGCGGTGGACTTCGGCCGGGTCGAGACCCGCCAGCAGCGCAAAGTTGCCAATCACCATCAGCCGCTGGATGTGGTGAGCGTAGGCGTTGGCCAGCGAGTTGCCAATCGCGTCCTGCAGGCAGCGCATGCGGGTGTCGCCGGTCCAGAACCAGGCGGGCAGCGGGGCCTGGTGACCCAGGGCGTTGCGCTCGTCATAACCAGGCATGTGCGCCCAGTAGATGCCGCGCACGTACTCGCGCCAGCCCAGGATTTGGCGGATGAAGCCTTCCACAGCCGCCAGCGGCGCGTGGCCAGACCGGTAGGCCGCCTCGGCGCGCCGCACCACTTCTTGTGGGGACAGCATCTTGGTGTTGAGCGGGAACGACAGCAGCGAATGGAACAGGCGCGGGCTGTTCACGCTGATGGCGTCCTCAAAGTCGCCAAAGTGCGGAAGGATGTGCGCGATGAAGGCGTCCAGCTGCGCCAGCGCCTCGGCCCGGTTCAAAGGCCAGCGCAGCGCGGCCGCCTGCGGGTCGCCAAAACTCTGGACGCCGGCGGCGACGATGGTCTGCCACAGCGCGGAATGGTCGTGCTGCGGGCGCGGGTCGGGCGGCGCGGCGGGGTGGCCGGGCCAGGGCTTGCGGTTGTCGTGGTCAAAGTTCCACTGCCCGCCCTCGGGCTGACCCTCGGCGTCGAGCAGCACGCTGTGGCGCTGGCGCATCTGGCGGTAGAAATGCTCCATCAGCCACTGCTTGCGGCCTTTGAACAGCTGTGCCATCTCGCCACGGGCGGTGTAGAAGTGGGCGCTGTCCACCATCGTGACCTGCACGCCCAAGGGGCGGAAGGCGGCGAGTTCGGTATCGAGCCGGTATTCGTCGGGCGCTTGGTACTCCAGCGCCATGGCGCCGTAGTGCGCCAGCAGCGCGGCCAGGTTGCCCACGATGGACTGGCGGTTGCTGGGGTCGTCAATGGCGACGTAGCGCACGCGGTGGCCGGCCTCGCGCAGCTGGCGGGCCAGGTCGCGCATGGCGGCAAAGATGGCCAGGATTTTTTGCGCGTGGTGCAGCACGTAGTCCGTTTCCTGACGCACCTCCATCAGCACATAGACCACCTCGGGGTCCACCTGCGCGAACCAGGGGTGCAGCGGGTTGAGCTGGTCGCCCAGGATCAGCCGCAGCGTGTGAGCGGGTGCCGCTTGTGACGAGGCCACCGCGCTCATGCCGTGCCCCACAAGCGGCGATAAGTGCCCTTGGGGTCGTGGTCGTGGGTCTGCTTTTCGGGATTGAAGCGGCGCCCGCCCCGGGGGTCGGTGCCGCGCCCAGCCACGTAGAGCCAGTTGCCCTGGTTGCTGTACGGGTCGTAGTCCAGCAGTTGCGACTCGAACCAGGCGGCACCTGCGCGCCAGTCGCCGCGCACGTCGTGCAGCAGGTAGCTGGCCACCACCTGGCGCAGGCGGTTACTGAGGTACCCGGTGGCGGCCAGCTCGCGCATGCCGGCATCGACCAGGCTCTGGCCGGTCTCGCCCCGGCACCAGCGGGCAAAGCCGGCGGCGTCGTGCGGCGGCAGGGGCGCGGCGCTCAGGCCCCGGGCGCGGTAGAGCGCGGCGCCGCGCTGCAGGTGCAAGAAGCGGAAATGGTCGCGCCACAGCAGCTCGAACCACAGCCAGTACGTGCCGTCGTTGGCGCCGTGCTGGTCTTCAAATTCGCGCAGCTCGGCCATCACCTGCCGGGCCGACAGCGCGCCGGTCGCCAGCCAGGGCGAGAACTTGCTGGAATAGTCCACCCCCGTCAGACCGTTGCGGGTTTCCTTGTAGCTGTGCGGCAGCTTGCGCGCCAGGTACTGCCGCAGGTGGGCCAGCGCGGCGGTCTCGCCCCCGTGGCAGGCAGGCGTGGCGTAGGGGAAGGACGAGCGTGCGTCCTGCACGGGCGCGGGGGCGGGGGCGGGCCGGGGAGCGAAAGATGCTACTGAATCCATAGCTAGTACCGCTGGATTCCATTGGCCTGGAGCCTGTTTTGACCATAAAACGGCCAATGGCGGCAGCGGCGGCAGCGCCTGGGGCGTGGGCAGCGGCGCGGGCGGCTCAACGCGGGCGCGCTCCACCGCCTGGCGGAACTGGGTGAAGACCTCGGGCAAGGCCGCCATCGAAAACGGCAGCTGCGTGGGGCTGAGCAGGCTGGACTGCCATCCCGCCTTGACGCTCAGCCCAGCTGCCCGCAGCGCGGCAACCTCGGCCTGCTCGTAGGGCGCGGCAATCTGCTCACAAACGATGTGCGTGGTGCCCAGCGCCTGCGCCAGAGCAGGCAGCACGGTCTGCGGCGTGCCGGTGCATTCGAGCAAATCGCTGCCGCGTGCGCGCAGGCTGGCGCGCAAATCTTGCAGGGCCTGCGCCAGAAAAGCCTGACGGTGCAGACCCACGCGGGGAAAGCCCCAGGCGCTGACTTCGCCCTCCGGCGGGTGGACAAACACCGGCAGCAGGTGTTCGGTGCCCCGGCAGGCCTGCGCGAGCGCGGGGTTGTCGTGCAGGCGCAGGTCGTTGCGCAGCCAGTAAATGACGGAGCTCATCGGGCTTCCTTGTGGTTGGTCTTGGTGTTGTTGGGGGTATTGGCGTCGCCGCTGGTGGCGGCCTTGCTGCTGCGGCCCCCCCGGCAGCGGTCGGAGCAGTACTTGACCTCGTCCCAGACTTTTTCCCATTTTTTGCGCCAGGCAAAGGGCAGGCCACAGGTCACGCAGGTTTTTTGCGGCAGGTCGGATTTTTTGCGCATGCGCATTCAGAACTCCAAGGGGATTTGGGCAGTCATGTGAGCGGAGGGCACCGGGGCCTTCCGCGAAGAAACACGGGCAATGCGGCGCCCGGGCGGCACGGCCCGCGAGCCGTGCTTGTCCAGAATGGCGGCCTTGGCGGCGCGCACCGCCGGCTGGGCGCGGCGGGCATGCAGGCGGGCCTTGGCCTCGCGGGTGGCCTGGGCCAGGTCCACCACGGGCTCGGGCCAGTCCTCGCCCACGCGAAAGCCGTAGCGGGATTGCAGCTCGGGCGGCAGGCGCCAGGGCTCAAAAATCCAGGCATCGGGCAGGCGGCGCAAGGCCGGCAGCCAGTGGCGCACAAAATGGCCCTGCGGGTCGTGGTCCTGCGCCTGCTTGATGGGGTTGTACACGCGGGTGGTGTTGATGCCGGTGGTGCCGGACTGCATCTGCAGCTGGCTCCAGTGGATGCCAGGCTCGTAGTCCAGGAACTGCCGCGCCAGCCACTGGCCGACGGGCTGCCAGTGCAGCCACAGCGGGTAGGCGGCCACCGAGACCAGCATGGCGCGCATCCGAAAATTGATCCAGCCCGTCTCGCGCAGCATGGCCACGCAGGCATCGACCAGGGGCCAGCCGGTCTGGCCCTGGGTCAGCGCCTCAAAGTGCGCGGGGTTCCAGTCGTCCTCGCGCAGACCGTCGTAGCCACGGTGCAGGTTGCGCCATTCCAGCTCGGGCTCGGACTCCAGCCTCTGGATGAAGTGGCAATGCCAGTGCAGGCGGCTGACAAAGGCCTTCAGCCCCTGGCGCTGGCGCGGGGCCCCGGGGTGGGGGTCGTCGGCCAGCGCGGCGATGCGGGCGCGGGTGGTGCGCACCACTTCGCGCATGCCCAGGCAACCGTGGGCCAGGTAGGGCGACAGGCGCGAACAAGCGGTGGGCGCCGACAGCGGCGACGAAATCCCGCCGCGGTACTGGCCGCAGCGCTCGTGCAGAAATTCCTGCAAGACGGCCAGGCCTGCGGTACGCCCGCCAGTCTGGCGGCCAGGGGGAATCGCGCCGTGCAAGCCCAGGGCCTGGGCGTCGGGCCAGGCGGATTCGGTCCAGGGCAGCGTCGGGCCCTGCAGGCTACCGGGCTCGGGCGTCGGCCAGGGCAAGGCAGCCATGAAGGTTTCCCAGCGCGGGGCCCAGGCGTCGCGGCTGGCCAGGCGCCGCACCACGCCAAACTGCGGAAACTCGTGCCAGCCCACGCCCTGGTCGCGGCACCAGCGGCCCACGGCCAAGTCGCGCGCGTAGGTCCAGGCGTTGCCGGTTTCTTCGTGGGCGTACAGCGCCTCGAAGGGCTGCAGTGCGTGCAGGCGGGCCAGCACCTCGACGGCATCGCCCCAAGCAAACTGCAGCCTCAGGCCCAGGCGGCGCAGCTCAAACGCCAGGTCGCGCAGGCTTTCGCGCACAAACGCCAGGTGCTGGGGTGCGGCGTCGGGCTGGGCCCACAGGCCGGGCTCCAGGATGTAGAGGCACAAGACCGGCCCGCGCTGGGCAGCATGGTGCAGGGCCGCATGGTCATGCACCCGCAGATCCCGCTTGAACCACACCACGCCATAGGACATGGCGGGCGACTGTAGCCAAGGCCTGTGCGCCCTGCCTTGCACCAGGCCAATGCCCCCCGATCCGGCTACGGATAATCGGGAAATTCCGTCTCCAGCCCATCGCTTATTACAAAAACAAATAAACAACCAAGATAAAGATGGTTGGGAATCCAGGCGTGGGCCACCACAATCGCGGCCATTGATACGCGGCCTCCAGGCCCTACCCCTCACGGAACCTCACAGGAATCCCATGAAAAAGCTCCTCCAGTTCGCCTTTGCCCTCACCGCCGCGAGCAGCGCCTTTGCCGCCCAGCCCTTGCTCAGCCCCGCCGAACTGCAGGCCCAGGCCAAGGCGCCGCAGCTGCGCATCATCGACATCCGCGACGCCAAGGCCTATGCCGAGGGCCACATCCCCGGCGCCGTTTCTGCCCCCTACGGCCAATGGCGCGGCCCGGCCAGCAACCCTGGCGACCTGCCCCCGCTGACCCAGCTGACCCAGCTGGTGCAAAGCCTGGGCCTGACGCCAGACAGCCACGCCGTCGTGGTCTCCAGCGGTGCTGATACCACTGACTTCGGCAGTGCGGCCCGCGTTTATTGGACGCTGAAGGTGCTGGGCGTGCAGCAACTGTCGGTGCTCAACGGCGGGATGCAGGCCTGGGGCAGCGCCAAGCTGCCGCAAGACAATGTGGTGCCGCAAATCACCGCCTCCAAGTTCACCCCCACGCTGGACAAGCGCTACATCGCTACCCGTGACGAGGTCGTGGAAAAAGTGAAGTCTGGCAAGGCCCTGCTGGTCGATGCCCGTCCCACCGCCTTCTTCCAGGGCGAGACCAAGCACGCCGCCGCCAAGCAGGCTGGCACGCTCAAGGGCGCAGTGCATGTGGAGCATTCGCGCTGGTTTGCCAATGGCAGCACCGCGATGATGTCCGTGCCCGAAGTGCAAAAAGCCGCCGCCAGCACCCCGCTGGGCAAGCAGCCCGAGACCGAAACCGTGGCGTTTTGCAACACCGGCCACTGGGCGGCGACGAACTGGTTTGCCCAGTCCGAGGTGCTGGGCCAGAAAAACGTGAAGCTCTACGCTGGCTCGATGGTGGACTGGACCCAGGACGCCAGCAACCTGCCGATGGACAACGTGCCCAGCCGGGCGCAGCAGCTCAAGTCGCTGTTCAAATAAGCGCCCTGCGCTGAGGTCCATCGCCCCGTCCGCCTCGGCCGGGGCGTTGCCTTTTGCGGCGTTTGCATTTCTCCCCTTGTCAGCGTTGAAGGACGCCCTCCCATGAAGCGTTTTCCCCTGGCGGCCGCGCTGGCCGCTTTTGCCATTTTTCTGGTCTGGAGCGTCTCGGCACGCCAAGGCCTGTTGTTTCTGGTGGGCATCGGCCTGGGTGCGGCCCTGGCGGGTGCACGCTTTGGCTTTACCACCGGCTGGCGCATGTTGGTCGAGCAGCGCGACGCACGCGGCGTGATGGGCCAGTTGCTGCTGCTGGCCCTGGCTTCGGTGCTCGCCATGCCGCTGCTGGGCCTGTTCCCGGAACTGACCGCCGCCCTGGGCCCGCCCAGCGTCAGCCTGCTGATTGGCGCGTTCTTCTTCGGGCTGAGCATGCAGATTGCCGACGGCTGCGGCTCTGGCACGCTGTACAAGGCTGGCTTGGGCATTCCGCTGAACATGGCCATCCTGCCCCTGTTTGCGCTGGGCAGCTTTTTGGGTTCGGTGCACCTGGACAGCTGGCTGGCCCTGGGCAAGACCGAACCCGTGGGCCTGGTCAGCGCCTGGGGCTGGATGCCGGCGCTGGCGGCCACACTGATCGCGCTGGCGCTGGTGGGCTGGGGCGTGCGCCGCTGGGCGGGCAATGCGCATCCGCTGTGGGAAAAGCGCTGGGTGGTCGGCGCCATCGCGCTGGCCCTGCTGGCCACCGCCAACCTGCTGCTGGCGGGCCAGCCCTGGGGCGTGGTCTATGGCTTTGGCCTGTGGGCGGCAAAAATCGCCCAGGGCGTTGGTGCGTTTGACCCCAGCGCCAACTGGTTCTGGAGCCAGCCGGGCAACGCCCAGCGCATCACGCAAACCGTGCTGCTGGACGTGACCAGCATCACCAATATCGGCATCCTGGGCGGCGCGCTGTGGGTGGCCGCCAAAAAAACCGAGACCAGCAAGCCACTCACGGGCCAACAATGGCTGGTGGGCATCGCCGCAGGGCTGCTGATGGGCTACAGCTCGCGCCTGGCCTTTGGCTGCAACGTGGGCGCCATGCTCAGCGGCATCGCTACGGGCAGCATTCACGGTTGGATCTGGGTGCCTGTGGCCTTTGCCGGCACCCTGATCGGCCTGCGCGTGCGCCGCCATTTCCAGTTTTGAACTACGGACGGAGACTTCAAGATGAACATCCAAACCTTGCTGCTACGCGCCGTGTTCTGGCTGCTCCTGCTGGGCTTCCTGGCCTGGGACTTCCAGTCTTCCGAGCCCGTCGATTTGCGCAACGAACCGCCCCTGATCGCTGCAGGCTCCGGCCAGTCCGCCGCGGGGGGGCATTGCTCGATGCCAGATTGAGGGCATCACGACAAACGCATCGTCTTCAACCGCGCATCACGGCAGGAAGGTGAGCAACGCCTGCCAACCTTTCTGCTACAGCAAAGTCGCTGGAACACCACTCGGTCTGGGGTGGCGGTTGGTACAACAGTGGGGACAAGATGGCTATGGAAACCACAAAAGAAAAACGGGTTACAGACTTGTGATCTGTAACCCGTTGATTCATATGGTCGGCGTGGCGGGATTCGAACTCGCGACCCCTTGCACCCCATGTAGACCGCATGAGATCCAACAGGGTCTAGCAAGAGCTAGGGCAAGCGCTTTTTTCTAATATAAATCAATGGTTTATAGAGCAATCCGGGTAAAAAGAGAGATTTAGCGTCCAGAGTTGTACACTGACATCCATCGAGAAACGGTAACTGAACGGTAACCAGGAGGATGCGATGTCCGTCATCACCGACAAACAGATGCAGGGCTCGCCTGCAAGCAAAGATATCTGGCTCATCGAAGATGGCGCACGGGGTTCCGGAAGGTTCATGGGCAGGATCACACCTGCAGGTGATCGCTCCTTTTACTATCGATACACAACTTCCGACGGCAAGCGAGACACTCTGCCCATTGGCCCCTACGACACCAAGGGTCTGAAAGGGCTTCGACTGACTGAAGCCCGAAGTAAGGCTGCAGAGCTCACAAAGCTCTACCAATCCGGCGTGAAAGACGTCCGCCAACATCTTGCTGATCTGGAAATCCAAAAAGCAGAATCAGTGCGTCGTCAAAAGGAAGAAGCCGAAACCGCAGCCTTGGAAGCCATACGGCAAGCAGAGTCAGTGATGAGCCTGCGAAAACTTTTCGAAAAGTGGGTTGCCACTGAACTCAGACCCCACGTCCGTGCAGACGGCACGCGCAGTGGCAGGAAAGATGGTGGTGCGCTTTGCAGACTGCAATTCGAGAAGCACATCTTTCCAAGTCTTGGCGATAAGGACATCCAGCAGGTCCGCAAGAAAGACTTGATGGAAGTTTTAGACGCGGTCAAAGCCGAGGGGAAGCTACGAACCTGCAATGTGCTCCTCACCAACCTGAAGCAAATGTTCCAGTTTGCCCTGATCCGAGAGCTGGTTGAGCGCAACCCTTTGGACCTTGTCACCAAGCGGCAAGCTGGAGGCCTCGAAGCCTCAAGGGATCGCGTTCTATCTCCTGCAGAGATTCAAGTTCTTACAAATCGCTTACCTCAATCAGGGTTGACACGGACAAGTCAGCTTGCAATTTGGTTACTTTTAGCAACTGGCACGAGGGTTGGCGAACTCATGTCGGCCGAATGGAAAGACGTCAATCTCAACGGCAAGACTTGGCATATCCCTGACACAAAGAACCAGCGTCCACACACCGTCCACCTAAGTAACTTTGCGCTGAAACAATTCAGGCTGCTGGCAGAAAACAGGTCAAAGATGGTGGATGGTCAACCCGTGCCTTGGGTTTTCCCCGGTAGGGATTTGAAAAAGAGCATCGACATCAAAACATTCGGCAAACAGCTCGTGGATCGCCAGCGCAGTGAAGCACAAAAGCTACGAGGACGGAGCAAAGCTGTGGACTCTTTGTCGCTGCCTGGAGGTAAGTGGACTCCACACGATCTACGCCGCACGGCGGCAACCATCATGGCAAGACTAGGAGTCAGTAGCGACGTGATCGACGAGTGCCTAAACCACATGATTTCAAGCCGAGTGACACGGGTTTACATCCGTGATCGACGCGTGGCGGAACAGGCAACGGCATTTGACCTCCTGGGCACAGAACTAGAGCTCCTGACCAATTCAGGAGCCTGATAATAAGCCACCTTGGTTTGTGTACCTAACCGTGTGCCCAAAACCCAACGTGACGCACTTCTGAAACCAATGAAGGCGCTGATGAGCTTTATGGCTACATGTCCAACTGCGCCTCACCCCCCCAACAGTCACCCTACCAGCAAGCTCCCAGCGCCAAGGAGCAGACTGTTTTCAGGTTGGCAAGTGCATTCGCTTGAATCGCTTTAATCGCGTGACATCGGCATCTCTCTTATCTATGCCTCAATGGCTGGCCGCATAGATACAGTCACCTATTGGCTCAATGTCTCTTTGATCTGTCTACTCTCTCTTTAAGATTGACCCAGTGGAATCCTAATTCCCTCTGCAAACTGCGGGCACATTCTCCAAAAAACCAAGAATCCAAGTAGCTTTTAAAAATCTAGCGAAAATTTCTGCTGCTTCTCAAGCCGCTTTGAAATGTAGGTCTCACTTAGAGATTCATCATGAATTAGCAACTCAACAATTGCAGCCCTTGAAAGTTGATGCTTTACCGAAAGCTTATCAAGCAACCCCAATACTTTATTAGAGAGCAAGAGATTACATTGTCTTTTATCTTTAGCTCCTTCTCGATATTTTTTCTGACTCCAAGCTTTTTTCACGCGCTCCATCATCAAAAGCTTTTCCTCCTGAGTGACACATCTAGCGTCAAAAAAAATCATTATTTCTTGAAAGCTTTTCATCGGAGCCATATCGGAAGCAGCGGAAGGATTTTGCTTAAGTAACCAATTCCAGAAAAAATCACATCGACCAATCTCATCCTTCTTCCGAAACCAATCAAAAGAAGAATCGTTGTTAATGTGCTTATTCCAACCTTGCTCAAGTTTTTGAAGCAGGTTGATCTTTTCAGCAGCGCCATTTTCGTAGAGATCAAACATGAGAATAACCCTCTCAACCCAATTCAGGCTGTGATGAACATTACTCTTACCCAGATAACCATTAAATGCAAAACCAAACAAAGAACCCATCTGCAACATTCTATCAACCCACATATCCTGCCTTAGCTCATTACTCATCCAACAAAAGTGATTGGGTGCGATTAAATTAAGACTTTTTTTATACAAGACCTGATTCTTCAAATTTTCATTGCTCTGAAGTATTACCGCCATGTGGCCAGGGGAAAAGGCTTGCACGCCACTAAAGTGCTGATAACCAATCGTCCTCACAAGAAAGTGCCAGAGCCAAATTAACAACCTCTTATCGGCAGCCTCCTCACCAAAAAATGTGAAAAGTTCATTTTTCTCTCTAATTACCATAGCGATATTCAAAAAAATTTCTAGTAGAAATCTAGGGTTTTGAAAGACAATTTTTTTGCAATTGCAGAACAAATTTTGCTAATTTTTAGAAAATTACTATAGGGTACTTTCAATGCGTTTCATCAGGTAGATACGGCCTGATTCTGCTTCCTTGCAGGTGTGTACACCTAGCGAAATGTATCACCAGCAAGCGCCTTCTACCGGTGTACTCAAGCCACAGGCGGATGCCTTCGACCCAAAAATTCAACCATCAATGGGTATGGTCTCACGCTACCAGACCACCCAGGCCGGATGGAAACGCTCAAAAAAAAACTCACCCGCCCATGCCTTGGATCAACCCCAAGGCAGAAGCACCATGAAAGTTTTACGCATCAAATCAGTCATCACAATGACTGGAATTCCCCGTTCGACTATCTACTCATACATGAAAGACGGTAAATTCCCCAAACCCATCAAGTTGGGGGAGCGGTCAGTAGGGTGGCTCGAAGACGACCTTCTGGCATGGATTAACAATCTCTGCCAGGAAAGAATTGGTTAATTTTTTTTGCCAATCCGAATATTTTTCCAGAGCTGGAGCCGCAGAAAATTTAGCGCCTTTTCAGGGGCTTTCTTCCCATACCACCTTGAAAACCAGAGGCATGAATTTTCTGTATGGTAGTATAAATAAGAAGGTTATTAAAATAATGTTGCAATCAATACCATCCACAAGAAGAATAAATCCCCTCAACAAGAATCAAAATCTATACTACGAATCAACCTACCAGAACCTACCCCTAATCAGAGGGCATGGAGAAATGATTGAGGAATACCTGGAGAGTCTTTACCGAGTGACGATGCAAGCATTGGAAGACCATCCACGGACATGCGCCTTCCGATTTGACCTTCGCTTCCCATCAACCATGGCTTATGAAAAAATTACCACCTCTAATTTTTTCATTTCCCGTTTTATTGAATCATTCAAAGCAAAGGTGCGACACAATCGTAACCTAGCAAAAGAAAACAACCCTTATGCCCATGACAGCAGGATTCGGTATGTTTGGACTCGGGAAGTCAGCCAGGAATACCGAATTCATTACCACGTGATTTTTCTCTTGAACCGTGATGCATATTTCACTCTGGGAAATTTCTCCTCCAGTAAACCCAACACGGCTAAGCGACTCACAGAGGCATGGGCAAGTGCTTTGGGAATTTCCACAGATGCAGCAGCTGGCTTAGTTCATTTCCCCGATAATCCTGTTTATCCGCTGGAGGATGGGGCACAGGACACTTTGGCTGCGTTCTTTCATCGTGCAAGCTATCTGTGCAAAGCCAAAACGAAGCAGTTTGGTGAAGGTCACCATGGATTTGGTGCAAGCCGTCTTTGACCGTAACTGACGGCAGTGTTGGCAAACCTCAGCTGTCCCAAGCAGCTCTGCTGCCAACATTTCGATGGGGAGCAAAGCATCCCGCCAAGATGCTGCTAGCCCCGCTGTGAAATAGTGACCTGGCCTACCAGAGACTTGGGAAGTTTCCTCCCTGGTCTCTGGCAAGCCGCTTAGAATTCATTTCGTGACGAAATCAAGAAACAACCATGGCGGAGTTCGAGTGGGCTCAGGACGCAAGGCAGCGTTCGGTGAGCCCACAGTGACCATGCGCGTCCCGCCCAGTGCCAAGCCGGCCATCCAGCAGCTGCTCCAATCTTTCAAATCCCAGGCGGCGAATCAGGAGCGCCCTCTTCCTTCGGATGCCTGGCTTGCAGCTCTGGATCCGCCTCGGCAGGAATTGCCGGTGGGCTTGTCCCGGGTGTCTGCGGGTTTCCCATCCCCAGCCGAAGACTTCAAGGACCGGGAGCTGGACATCAATGAATTTCTGGTGCCTCGTCCCCAAAGCACGGTGTTTTTCCAGGTGAACGGGCCTTCAGTGCAGGCCTTCGGAATCTATGACGGGGACTATGTGGTTTGCGACCGCAGCAAGACCCCACACTCAGGCCAGATCGTCGTGGCCTTTGTGAATGGGGAACGGCTGGTGAAGAAGTACCAGGTGTCTTCGGACGGAAGGGTTTTCTTGGTGCCAGGCCATCCTGACTTCCAGCCGCTGGAAATCAAGGAGGGCATGGACTTTGAAGTGTGGGGAGTTGTCGTTGGGAAGTTCGCCAAGGTGGACTTCTGAGAGGTGCGACTATGGATGCACCCAGTCCGGTCTTTGCTCTGGTGGACGTCAATAATTTCTACGCTTCCTGCGAGCAGCTGTGGCAACCCAGGCTACGCCACCTCCCGGTGGTGGTCTTGAGCAATAACGACGGCTGTGTGGTGTCGCGCAGCAAGGAGGCCAAGGCAGTGGGTGTGCCGATGGGGGCTCCCTGGCACCAGCTGAAAGACCTGGCTCGGCAGCACCGGGTGGTTGCGCTGTCGTCGAATTACGAGCTGTATGCCGACATGAGCAATCGGGTGGTGGCAGTGCTGCGGGGCTTCAGTCCGGATGTGGAGGTTTACAGCATCGACGAGTCGTTTCTGGGTCTGGGCGGCATGCAAGGCCTCTGCAAAGGGGATCTGGCGGCCTATGGAGCACAAATTCGCCAGCGGATTGCCCAATGGGTGGGCCTGCCGGTGTGCGTGGGCATTGCCAGCACGAAGACCTTGGCCAAGTTTGCCAATCATCTGGCCAAGAAACATCCGGAGTTCGAAGGCGTCTGCGAATGGGCTGCGCTTTCCCCAGGGGAAAAAGACGCCTGGATGGCCGAGTACGAGGTCAATGAAGTCTGGGGAGTTGGCAGGCGCATTGCCAAGCGGCTGGAGGCCATGAACATCCGAACGGTTCAGGATCTCAGGTGTGCCGATTCAGAGCTGATTCGACGCAGGTTTTCGGTGGTGCTGCAAAAGACGGTTCAGGAATTGAACGGTGTCAGTTGTCTGCCGCTGGACTTGATGGCCCAGGACAAGCAGCAAATCCTATCCAGCCGCTCCTTTGGCAAGCCGGTGTTTGCCCTGAAAGAACTGGAAGAAGCGGTGAGCACTTACATCTGCCGGGCTGCGCAACGTCTTCGGGACCAAGGTTCGGTCGCGGGAGCCGTGACGGTATCCATTCGCACGAATCCATTCAAGGAAACAACGCCCCAATATGGGCGCAGCCACATGCTTGCTTTGGCAGAGCCCACGGCGGACAGCCGGGTCCTGACGGCACAGGCTCTAGCGGTTCTGAAGCAGTTGTTCCGCCCTGGCTTCGAGTACCACAAGGCTGCGGTGATGCTCAGTGATCTCCAGCCAAAGGAACAGCGTCAGGGGTGTTTGTGGGAGGATGCAGCCGATACTGGTCAGCGTGAAAAAACGCAAAAGCTGATGGCGACGTTGGATGGCATCAACCAGCGGTTTGGGAGGGGGAGCCTGCAGCTGGGGGCTGTTGGAATCAAACCGGTATGGACGATGAAGCGTGGCCGGGTCTCTCCCAGGTACACGACGCGTTGGGAGGATATTCCGAAGGTGAAGGCTTTTTAAATGTGACGCGATGTGCGCGAACTACAAACCTGTCATCAATCTTGAACGACTCCGCAAATTCTTCCAATAGAGTCGATGGCCAAGCCAGGGGATTACCCTGATGAGACTTGGCCAGGGTATCTGGCCCCCGTGATGGCATTTACCCGTGATTTAGCAGCGCAACGAGGCCTTCGTAAACAGGGGCGTAACCTGTCAGCTTCAGGCTGAACTGAGTCATTCGCGTTCGACGGCCTGAGCGACCGCTTCGGTCATGACCGGCCAATCGACGGGTAGCGGCAGTTGTGCGCGCTGGCCATTGACCGGTTCAATTTGGCGCTTTGTGTCAGCGAGGTTAGGGGGCAGTGGCTCATGGCACGAGCCTACCCACCTCATCAAGTCACGAGCTCTTGAAGGAAGTCTGTGAGCGCCTTTTTCGGATCGTCCTCTTCGGATACGATCATCTCGATGCCCCAGTGCCTAAGCACTTCTTCTGCCGCTGGGTTTGGGCGGTGCGTGAAGACGTAGGACTTTGGTCTGACGGATGCCAGCGGCGAACGCCCCCACATCTCCGTCAGTCGATAGAACAGAAGCCGGATGTTGAAGTCCGTCAGGCTGTAGCCGACAAAGAGGACGGAATTGCTCAGTACGTCGTTGCGCAGCTTGATGTCCAGTGGCGTATCGAAGTTCAGCCGTTGGTAGTAGCTGGTCTCGTCGAGGACGATCGACTCGTCGGCTGCGAAATCACCATGGAACTTGATGATCTGTCGGTGACCGTCCCTAACGGCGACCATGTCCCCGAGACCAAGTTTTTCAAGCGGTTATGCGGCGCGGCCAACCAGGCTGCCGATT
>CAZQXQ010000029.1:0-21007 GCA_964597235.1 uncultured Burkholderiaceae bacterium
AGTACGAGAGCTGGACACCGCAGACGCTGAACCAGCGTGCCCAGGCGCTGGCGGACTGGGCGGTTGTGCGCTGGCCTACCTGTAAGCCTTGAGCGTGAGGGGTATCGGGCCGCAGCCTCCTGGTGGGGGCTGTGGTCCGGGCAGCAAGCAGAGCCAAGCACCAGTATTTGATGTGAAGGTCTGTAGGGAGCAAAAGAGCGAAAAAAAGGGGTGGCTTGGCACCACAAGTGAGCTCATGTAGGGAGCTACGGGATTGTGTATGGGCATTGCTGTAAAGCACAGAGACCATTACTGCTGGGGGCAAGCCGTTGCAACAGAGGGTTTGTGTCGGCAATCGATAGCCCCGTCTCTGTCAGCGATGGGCAAATCGGGCAGGCTGTCCAGCCGTGCGCAGTGGGTCAATACAAAAAGCGGCTGGAATCAAAACCAGTGGCTCAAGGATACTCAAGGAATCCAGGTGGAGTAGTCGGTCGGGTCTTGGTTGTCGGCGGGGGGCGTTAGCCGGAGCCAAGGCCCAGCCAGTTCGCGCAGGCATCCCTCGCACAGGTCGAGCTGCACCCGGGTACCGTCGCCAAAGATCGATGCGTAGCCACCCAAATAATCTATCGAAGTGAACTCGTGGAAGGCAGGTTCAGTACGATCTTCGCGCTGACCACAGCGATCACAGCAGAGTTCGCTGACGACTTCCACGGTTTCGAGGCGTAACGTTTTCATTGCGCGCACTCCTACTGTAGTGACCGTGGAATCGTACCTTCTTCGGTGCGCTTAACCGCCACCTTTCAGTAGAAGGGTGAAAAGTGGTCTAAAGATGCTGAAAACGATAAGGCCAAGAACCCTTTCCAGGAGCAATCTCAAACCTCACGTATTGACAACAGATACACGCAAAGACAGAATGTGTGTCGCCAATGTATATACAAAAGGAGCCGCCCATGCGTGACGCTGCCATCAACTTGCGCGCCCTGCCTGAGCAGCGTGACCTGATCGATCACGCTGCCAGTCTGTTGGGAAAGAATCGTTCGGACTTCATGCTTGAAGCCGCCTGTGACCGTGCCCAGGCCGTGGTGTTGGATCAGGTCTTTTTCAGTCTGGATGCAGACAAATTCAAACAGTTCACTGCATTGCTCGACGCGCCCCCTGGACCCAACCCCGGGCTTGAGCGTCTCATGGCGGTGAAAGCACCTTGGAGTACGGGCCCGGCATGAGCTTAGCTCTGAGTGCCCCCCAACCACTTGCTGCCGCCCATCTGCTGGACGAATTCGCATGCGGGGAGACAAGCCTGGACGAATGGCTCAAACGTCGGGCACTGGCAAATCAGATGAGTGGAGCCAGTCGCACCTTCGTGGTTGCAGATCAAACGGGGCGTGTCTATGGCTATTACGCGATGGCAGCAGGTGCCGTTTCGCACCAAACAGCCACCAGTAGCGTACGTCGCAATATGCCCGACCCTGTCCCAGTGATGGTGCTGGCACGGCTGGCGATTGACCATCGCGCTCAGGGCATCAAGCTCGGCGCAGCGCTGCTGCAAGACGCCGTCCATCGGGCGGTTGCCGTTTCACAGAACGCAGGCGTTCGCGCCCTTCTTGTCCACGCCTTGCACGATCGTGCAAAGCAGTTCTGCGAGCATTATGGGTTTCAGGAGTCACCGCAACATCCGATGACGCTGATGCTGCGCGTAAATACCAGCCAGAGCCTCTTTCGCCAAACATGATTTGTAGGTCGGGCAAGACAGCTGGGAACAGAAGCTGATGGCTTACAAAGACCCGATGTATTGCAGTGCCCAGGCTTTTGGCCAGTCAGTTCGATGCTTGACACCCCAGACGCTGCGCTGGCGGATAGGGCGGTCGCGCCCTGACCTCACCGCAAGCTCTGAGTGGCGAGGACGCTGTAATCGGAATCAACACAGATCGCTATGAAGAATCCACATTACGAGTACTTGAGCAGGCGCATGCGGGAATATCACCGCACGCACCAATGGCGTTTGTCCAATGGCGGTCTTTACATTCCGCATGCCTATTGGGACAAGAAGCCTGACAGTTTGTCGTATTGGGACGACGTCGGGTTCATCCTTAACGGGCGCCGTGTCATGGTTTGGTGGCAGCATCCGCGTGACGTTTACAAAGAGGCCCTTTCTTCCAAGGCCTGGGAAGAGGCAGGTGATGGCCCTAACGACGACTGGCTGTTCGAGGGGGCCACCAAAAACTACAAGGTGGTTGGCAAGGCCGGCAAACGCAAAAAACTCAGCAGTTACACCAGTCGTCGACCTTCTGAGGAGCAGACCCAACATTACGCCAAACTGCGCCAGATTAAAGAGCGGCTGACCCAGGAAGGGATCGACTTGGACATCAAGCCTTCCTGGAAATGGGAGCGCCTCAAGTGGGCGATGGGCGTGACCTTGGTGGCACCCATGGAGGTGCGCAACGAACAGGAACTGGCGCAAGTGGCTAGCCTGGCCCGGGCGCTGATCCTGCGGCAAACGACGTTGGACCAGGAGTTTCCAGGCTTTGTGTACGACAAGGCAAGCTGGCTGGGCGACCAGGCAATCCTGGCGTCCAAGCTTCAGGATTCCGACGATCTTGAGAGCACCTGAAGTAGCCTCTGCCTGTCATCTCACCTTACTGAGCCTTGATGCCAGCGCTTCGGATGATGCGGGCGTTGTTCTCTGATTCCTGTGCAATCTGGCGTGCGAACTCTGCCGCTGACCCACCCGTGGGCACGTTATCGGTGGCGTCGAGTTTGCTGCGGATCTCGGGCAGCGCCAGGGCCTTGTTCACTTCGGCGTTCAGACGGGCCAGTACGGCTGGCGACGTTTGCGCTGGCGCGTAGATGCCAAACAGCGACGACATGTTCGCAGCGGGCAGCCCCAGTTCTGCCAGTGTGGGCACGTCGGGCAGGCTGTCTAGCCGTCCAGGCGCGCCCACCGCCAGGGGCTTGAGTTTGCCGCTCTTCACATGCTGCAGCACGGCAGGACCTGCGTTGGTGGAAAGCACTTCAAATTGACCGCCCAGGGCATCGTTCATCTGCTGGCCACCGCCCTTGTAGGGGATGTGGGTGAACTGCACCTGCGCAGTGGCCATGATCTGCTCCAGCATGATGTGTCCCAGTGATGCGGGGCCTGACGTGGTCCAGCGGATCTCGCCCGGCTTGGCACGAGCCATGGCCAGTAGATCCCGAGAATCCCGGGCCTTGCTGGCAGACGTGCCTAGCAGCACTACTGGCGAGTACATCACGCTGACCACAGGTGCAATGTCCTTTTGAGGATCAAAAGGCGACTTGCCCAGATGTGGATTGAGCGCCAGCGGACTGATCGAGGCAAAACCCAGCGTGTAGCCGTCGGGTGCGGCTTTGGCCACCGCATCCACACCAATACTGCCGCTGGCTCCGGCTTTGTTTTCAATGACCACCGAGGTGCCCAACTGCACTGCCAGCTTTTCGGCCAGGGCGCGCGCCACCGTGTCGCTCACGCCGCCTGCGGGGTAGGCCACAACGATCCGGATGGGTTTGGTAGGCCAGGCAGGTTGTGGTGCTTGGGCGTGGGTCAGAGGCGCCAGGGCAGCAAGGCACAGGGCGGACAGCAAATGGCGGCGGTTGAGCAAGGGCAACAAGGGAAATTCTTCAATTGGGCAAGGCCAGGGATTTTGCATGCATAGCTGGCCACAGAGGAGAACCAATCATTGCGTTTGGATACGTCTATCAAAAGCTGAGCTCCTTTCTGGAGTCTGCCGCTTCAAGCCATAGGGCCCCCCGGCCAACACCGTTATGGCTACAGGGTTCGCTCAAGCGGCCCGTCGGTGCTCTGCCTCCCAGCCCTTGCAGGCCAGGGCGATGTAGCGCGGCACAGGCCGTGCGCCTGTGCCGTAAGCGCTCATGGTGCGTGAAGTCATGCCCAGCGCCTGGGCAGCCTGGGAAAGACTCAAGCCATGGCGTGCCCGCCACTGGGCAAAGATCCTTGTATTTTCGTCCGGGGCGTTCTGTGCCTGCGCGTCCAGCCACAGCGTGTCGGCGCCAATCTGGATATCCAGGGCTGGCCACTCGACCGTCCAGCCTTCGCCTTCAATCAGGGTGGCCGTCGCAAAAACCTCGGGATCGCGCAGGCGTGCGAGAGCAGGCGATTCCTCAAACAGCGGCTTGAAGTCCAGGGTGTAGGTCTCGCCACCGACAAAGGCCAGGCGCATCCGGAAATCGTCCAGGACCTCGATGCCCTCCAAGCGGGCGCGTTTCATGCGTGCCATGTGTGCCACTCCTTCCACAGATCGTCCAGGTTGACCTTGACCCAGGCCATCACCTCGGTTCGCAGACCACGCGGCCATGTGCCATCGGTGGCCAGGGTCTCCAGGTCAATGATGACGTCCACCTCGCCGCCCACCAGGTGGCAGTGCGCCGGGCCGTGGTCGCGCTCGCGCACTTCAAGCCGGTACTTGTTGTTGCGAAAGCGCTGTTTGGTCGTCATGTAAACACTATTTTATAGAAATATTTTCTATAAACGAGACGTATGGCTCTGTCTTAATCCATGGATCTATGATCAAACGCTGTTTCCTCTGTCTCACCCTACCACCAGCAATTCATCCCAATGCGTGGTGTACCTGGGCGAGCGCCGCTCCTGGCGTATCTGCCAGCGGTGTTTGCCGTGGGGAAGCCCCGCCGCCCCAAGCTGCAGCGCGCCCCGCCCAAACCGCTCGTTGACGGCATCCATCGCCACCATCAGCCGCTTGCGGCGTTCGTGCTGCTTCTCTGCCAGTGAGCCTCCCTCCAGGTCCAGCTCGGTCTGGATTCGTCCCGCGTCTTGCAAGTCCAGCAGCATCACCCCCGCCTTGGCGTAGCAGTAGCCCGCCTTGTAAATCCGCTCAAGCCCCCACAGCGCGGTCTGCACAATCTGCAAGGTGTCTGAGGTGGATTTGCCCTGCGGGAGTATGAATCCGCCTGCAAGGGCGACAGTTCCAGCGATGACTTTGCCGTGGAGCATGTGTTGCCGCAGACCCTGACCGAGGACTGGGAAGCCGTGTTTGGGCAGGAGCACGCCAAGCTGTGCAACACCTGGGCCAATCTGGTGCCCCTGTCGCCGAACATGAATCCCTCGGTAGGGCAAGGCGGCTATGCACAGAAGCGGTCGGCCTACAAGGACTCGATGTATTCCAGCGCCCGGGCCTTGGCCACGCAGTACGGTGAATGGACACCGCAGACGCTGAACCAGCGTGCCCATGCGCTGGCGGATTGGGCGGTTTTGCGCTGGCCTACCTGCAAGCCTTGAGCGGAGAAGAGACCACGCCGCAGCTTCCTGGTGGGGGCTGTGGCGTGGGAGAAGGCAGAATCACACCAGCATTTGATGTGAAGGTCTATAGGGAGCAAAAGAGCGAAAAAAGGGGTCGCGCAGCACCGTGGGTGAGCTTGTGTAGGGAGCTACCAGGGTCTGTCACTAAGGCGCCTACCCACACCATGCAAGAGATGCTCGCACAGCAGCGAATCGGCAGGCAATGGCTGTCCTGCTGCAATCACTTTTAGCTGGAGATGCTGGAGTCTTTCTCAGATCTCCGGGCATTCTGTTTCCAGCTTGGCGACAAGTTCTGATGGCAGTGTCATTGCAAAGAGCCGTCACATTTTCAATGCGTATGCATCGGCAATCCTACGCATAGCCTTCAGTTGTTCAGGGCGATTCAATGTGACGATTTCCTGGGCAAAAGCCTGCAAATCGGCGCTGAGTTGTTCGTCTAAATCAACCACTTGACCTGGCTGCAGCAGAGCTGACAACTGGACGATGTCGCTCAGGTGCTTGTTGATTTTTTTGGAGTCAATCACCTCACCCTGACGCACTCGCTTGGTCATTTCCAACCAAGCCACAGCCTTGAGGGGGATCAGACGATCTTCCCCCACCCAGGACGGCATGCCGTGCTTGCTCTTGCGGCCAGCGAGCACAAACTGGTAGTACTCATCATTCAGCAATATGGCTGAAAGGCTGGAAATCTGCTCATCCATCGGGATGGGCGTGAGATGGCCAGGTGGGACAAAGTTCAAACCGTCTGGCACACGCGAGAACAGCTCCAGCATGTGCGGGAAGTCGTCGTCTTGTGGCTTTTGGAACCTGTACAGGCAGGGCTTTTGCTCAGGATCGCCCTCTTTTTGCTGGTAGCCACCGGCTTGCACGAATTCCCAAAATTTCTGGCCAAACGCAGGCGTCAGAAGCTCCACATGCAAAACAATGTCCAGATCCTTGGTGCCCCTGAATGGCAACCCCGCCTCGGTCATGGTGATCGAAGCTGCTGTCCCGCCGATCAGTACGTACTGGTTCTCGAAGTCCTTGAACCACTTCTGAAAAATCGCCAACCCTCTCACCACAGAAACTTCTCCTCAATCTCATCGAGCGCCATCTGGATCCGGTCATCACGGTTGTCCCTCAGGCTGAGCCACAAAGACAAGGGATCGACGGTCTTTTCCTGCGCTTGCATGCCGGGCTCATAGCGCCACACCTGCACGGCAATGCCATCGGCAATTTCCCGTGGCTCAAAGAAGATACCCGCCTGCCGGGCCCGCTGCCCTGCCTCAGCCGTCATGGCAACCACTTGCTGTTGCGGCTCATTGAGCATGGTCAGGCGCGCCAATGCGCTCTCGCCAGCCCTACGTGCGCCCGTCACTTCAAGAATCCGACGATCGTAGGTCCACATGGTTCTGAGGACCGGTGTGCGCAGGTGAGGCTTGGCCTTTTCCCAAAGATCACGGCGCGAGCCATTGAGCTTGAGGTATTTGGCCCGGCCTCGCACCTCCAACTCAAACAGATTGAATTGCAGCAACTCTCGAATTGCCCGGGTGGCCGTCATACCGGCATAACCAAGTGTCGCCGCCTCTTCAAAAGGATGCCAAGTTTCAGTGATGGGGTGATGATTCAAAAACCAAACCAAGAGCGCCTGCGTGGCGGGGCTGGCCAGTTCATGCTCCCGACGAGGCGCAGCGCCAAAGCGTTCGGTCAAGATCACCCCCATCTGCGGCGCGAACAGTTGCCTGTCCGGAACCACAAAGGCCACACCGTGCGCAATCAGCTGCTTGCGCTCACCGGGTGTGACCTCTGGCAAACCGATGATGACAGGTGCCTGCAACAATTCATGCAATCGCTTTGCATGTTGGTCTACTTGCTGTGCAGCCAGCGGCTGGCGCCCTTTGACACAGGCCAGCGTGATTGGCCGTCCCAGCAGTTCGCCAGGGAAGACCTCATAGCTGTCCTGAAGAAAATACGGCAGTTGCGCGGTCTTCCCGTTGAGAGCCACACGCACGCTTTCTTCTCCGAGCACCTGGTTCAGATAACGGACAGTCTGCTGGGGAAGATTTGCTTCTAACATGAATGAGTAATCTAACATTTCTAATGTTAGAGTTCAAATTTCTTGCTAAATAGCGCCTTCAAAGGCGTCATGATTCCGCCCAATTCAGCCGATACAGGCCCAGTCTGTGTTGTCGCTTGCGCCCATCGAAATCATCCGCCAGGACATCGAACAACAGCAGACACCACACTGACCGCCCAAAGGACGGCTACGCCGTCCGCACTATCCTTCCCCGCCCTGAAGGGTGAGGTTTGCCGCGCACTCGATGAAATAGCAGCTACAAGGGCCTGAACATCAATTCCCTCGGGCTGCTTACTTCCCTTCTGTCTCACCCCACCACCAGCAACTCCTCCCAATGCGTGGTGTACCTGGGTGAGCGCCGTTCCTGGCGCATCTCCCAGCGGGATTTGCCGTGAGGAAGCCCGGCTGCCCCTAGCTGCAGCGCGCCCCGGCCAAACCGGTCGTTCACCGCATCCATCGCCACCATCAGCCGCTTGCGGCGTGCGTGGTGCTTCTCTGCCAGTGGGTCTCCCTCCAGGTCCAGCTCCCCTTGGCATTGCCCCGCCGCTTGCACATCCAGCAGCATCACCCCCGCCTTGGCGTAGCAGTAGCCCGCCTGGTAAATCCGCTCCAGCCCCCACAGCGCGGTTTGCACAATCTGCACGGTGTCCGAGCTGGGTCGGCGCAGCGGGATCGTTGTGGAGCGGGCGTACTGGGGATCGCTCTGCCGAAACGGGCTGGTGCGGATGAATACCAGCACCGCCATGGCATGGCTGTTTTGTTTCCGGAGCTTGTGCGCCGCCCGGGAGGCAAACTCGGTCACGGCTTGTTGGAGATCGCCCATTTCGGTCACCGACTGTCCAAAGCTGCGTGTGCAGGCAATCTGCTGTTTGGGCTCAGGGGCTTCATCCAGGTCGATACAGGCAATTCCGTTGAGTTCACGCACCGTGCGCTCCAGCACCACCGACCATGAACGCTTGACCGTGGCCGGATCCAGCCCTTGGAGGTCCCGCACGGTGTGAATGCCCCCGGCCTTGAGTTGCTTGCCGATCCTGGGGCCAACCCCCCAGGCTTCGCTGACATCGGTGCGCTGGAACAGCCAGTCTCTTTGTCGCTGGGTCATTTGCGTCAGGTTGCACACCTGGCCCAGCTGGGACGGGTAGCTGCCTGGTTTCCTATCGGCAGATTTGGCAATGTGGTTGGCCAGCTTGGCCAGGGTCTTGGTCGGGCCAATGCCGATGCAGGTGGGGATGTCCAGCCACTGCTGGATCTGGGCGACCTTCGCCTGGGCCTGGGCGGTGGCATTCGGCAGGCCTGTGAGGTCCAGGAAACACTCGTCAATCGAATACACCTCCTGGCGGTGGCCCAGGGTCTGCGCCAAGGTCATCATGCGGTCGCTGATGTCGCCGTACAGGGTGAAGTTTGCTGACAGGGCCACCAGGCCGGCTTCTTGCTCCAGATGC
The DNA here is from genome assembly GCA_964597235.1 of uncultured Burkholderiaceae bacterium. Taxonomy (GTDB): domain Bacteria; phylum Pseudomonadota; class Gammaproteobacteria; order Burkholderiales; family Burkholderiaceae_C; genus CAYZPX01. Next base: position 8,765 of record CAZQXQ010000029.1, read on the forward strand.
CGAATCTGGAACCAGGGGGCCCCCATCTTGATGCCTAGGGCTTTGGCTTCCTCCGAGCGTGCAATGGCGCAGCCATCGTTGTTGGACAACACCACCAGGGGCCGGCCACGCAGCCTGGGGGCAAAGATGCGCTCGCAGGAGGCGTAGAAGTTGTTGCCATCGAGCAAGGCAAAGACCTTGCCAGTGCCGTTGCCGTTGCCCTTTCCGGGATGGGAAGACAAGGGGGGGCCTTGCATGGCGCTCAGTGGATCAACGGCCATCCAGCAACCGTCTCACCGAAAGCGCTTGATGGTGGAGGTCACGACCCCCCAGATGCGCAATTCCTGCCCTTCGACCGGCACGATCTCGGGATAGGCGGGGTTGGCTGGCAGCAGTTTGATCTGCCCATCTTTGTGGTGCAGTTGCTTGACCGTGAATTCGTCATCCACCACAGCAACAACAATGTCTCCGTGCACAGGAGACAGTGCCTTGTCCACCACCAGCAAGCTGCCGTCCAGGATACCGGCGTCGCGCATGGAGTCCCCGCGCACACGCACCAGCATGGTGGCCTGCTCGTTCTGGATCAGCTCAGCGTTCAAATCCACCCGGACCACCCGGTGGTCGGCTGCTGGGGACGGGAAACCCGCCCGGGTGGGCGACTGTGCCAGACCCAGTCCAGTCTCCAGCAAGACCGCGGGCAGGCCCAAGGCCCGCGCCAGGGCTAGCGAAGAGGCCGGCTCACTGCCGGGCATCTCGGGCAAGGTCGGCTGGGGAGCAACATTCGCACCGCCTGCATGCGCCTGGTCCAGCCATCCCGCGTCCACACCACAGGCCTGCTCGAACTGCCTGGCCAGCTTGGCCCCGATGGGGGTGCCGGCCTTGGCCCGGCTCCATTGGGCGTTACTAATGCCCAGCAGGGCGGCAAAGGCCCGGTCTTCACCGGAGTGCCCCTGGGCGATTTGTTGCAGGCGCCAACGCACGAACAGGCTCAGTACGTTCTGGCGGCGCAGCTCCAGCAGTTCAGGGCAGATGGGCTTGGGAGGCATGGGAGATGAGGATCAATTAATCAATCGAATTGACACTATCGTATCAGCGCTTGCCTGGGTTGGCGATGGGGGGAGCGGAAGGGAGGAAGGGAGGAAGGCAGAGAGATGGGCATCCGTCCCCAGTGGGGATGAACAAGCTTGTGGATAAGGCGGCAGGAATGGGCGTAAGTGTTTGTTATGGAAAGGAAGAGGTAGGGATGCCTAAGTTTTGAGCAAGGAGGGAGAGGAAGTCGGCAACTGATTGTCATCCTGCTGGAGTGCATTGGTGAGCACGGGTGTTCTCACTGGACGTCTCCGATATCTGTCCCGGTCTGGGTATAACGATGCTGTAGCGTGGTCAATTTTTTAACGGATGCAGCGCTGACGTAGCCGGATAAGAATCCGACCCCGGTCACCGGGGTCATCTCCGGTTGGGCACCACTAGCTGTCCACCAACGCATCTGAAGAGGAACACATGAGCATGATTCAAACCTGGGCTGCGTTGTCGCCCAAGACGCCCCTGCAACGCCACGACTACGACCCTGGCCCACTGGGCGCCGAGGAGGTGGAAATTGCCGTCGAATACTGCGGCCTGTGCCATTCGGACCTGTCCATGATGGACAACGAATGGGGCATGTCCACCTATCCCTTGGTGCCAGGCCATGAGGTCGTCGGACGGGTGGTGGCCCTGGGCAGCCAGGCCAAGGGGCTACGCATGGGGCAGGTGGTGGGCCTGGGCTGGACGGCTGGCAGCTGCATGCACTGCGGCTCCTGCATGGGGGGCGACCACCATCTGTGCAGCACGGCCGTGCCGACCATCGTGGGTCACCATGGCGGCTTCGCCGACCGCGTGCGCAGCCACTGGGCCTGGGCGATTCCGCTGCCCGATGGAGTTCGCCCCGAAGTGGCTGGACCGCTGCTGTGCGGCGGCATCACCGTCTTCGCCCCCCTGTTGGAGTACAAGGTGCTGCCCACCAGCCGCGTGGGCGTGGTCGGCATCGGTGGGCTGGGGCACATGGCGCTGCGTTTTGCCAAAGCCTGGGGCTGCGAGGTCACGGCCTTCACGTCCAGCCCCGACAAAGCCGAAGAAGCCCGCAGCCTGGGTGCCCACCGCGTGGTCTCCAGCCGCAACGCGGACGAGATCAACGCCATCGCCGGTCAGTTGGATCTGGTGATCGTGACCGCCAATGCCCCCCTCGATTGGGATGCCCTGATCAGAACACTGGGGCCTAAAGGGCGCCTGCACGTGGTGGGCGCCGTGCTGGAGCCTATTCCCGTCCAGGCCTTCTCGCTCATCGGCGGGCAAAAGGAAGTTTCCGGATCGCCCACGGGCTCCCCCACCGCCATTGCGCGCATGCTGGATTTCTGCAGCCGCCACCAGATCGAGCCGGTGGTGGAGATGTTCCCCATGTCCCGTGTGAATGAAGCGCTGGATCGCCTGCGCGAGGGCAAGGTCCGCTACCGCGCGGTCCTCAAAAACGACTTCGCGATCTGAGGAGATTGGCCATCGAGGGGTGGGCGATCAGCGTAGCGATCTCGGGCAGCAAGTCGTTCTGGTACTAGGGGCCCCGAGATTCCGGTTCTGGTACGTAAACCATACTGCCGTCTTTCATCCGGTATGCCACCCCCGCCTTAGCGCCCTGACCCTCACCGATCTGGCCCGAGGACTGGTATTGCTTCAGTTCATTGCCTTCCTTGACCAGCATCTCCATGTTCGGCTTGCCGGCGTTCTTGATCACCACCACATCCTGGGATGCGAATGGATTGAGCGGGTTTTCCACCACCGCGACCAGCAGGACTGCAATCACGACGAGAAACACGTCAATGATGTTCACGACCGACAAAATCGGATCGTCCTCGTCCGAGTCGCCAAGAATGTCCATCTTCATGCGACGGCCATCAGCCATGGGCGGCTCCCTGGGCCTGGATCAGGGCATTGAGTTCTTCCATCAGCCAACGTTTGCGCACTGTCTGCACGACAAACGTGATGGCTGCCGCCAGCAGCGCGACGATGACGGCGGCAAACGCCACGACCAGGTTCTCAGCCATGCCTTTGGTGTCACCGGCGGCCACCGCGACCAAGGCCGGACCCATGGGAATCATGGTGGCCACTAGGCCGAGCATGGGCGCGACGCGGCTGACAATGCGCTGAACCTCCAATTGTTTCAATACATGCAACTCCAGCCCATCCAGTCCCCGGTCGGAATGTCGTGCCCAGAAGCTGTGTAAGGGCTGCAAACCGTAGGGGCGGCGCAGACGCGCGAGCAGATCGATCAGCATCTGACCCAGGCTGAACAGTGCGTAGACGAACATCAGGCACAGCAACAGCAGCACCGGTGTCAGAAAAAATTTAGAGGTTTCAAACAAAAATAATTCAATGGCGTTCATATCTGCCTTTGCAGGTGAATGGGATCTTGGAAGTTTTTGTGAGCGACTGGGCGCCGTTCACGCGGTGGCGGGGGTGAGCAGCGCGGCCCTTGTTCTTCGAAGTCGCCAAAGCTGGTACGCCATGCCTGCGGCCATCACAGCAGCAATCAACCAGGCGTAGGCCCAGATCAGTTGTTGCACGGTGTCGTTTCGGGCGACTTCTCGCAATTCCTGCCCGCGCACGACCGGCGGTTCTGCCGATGGGGGGATGGGCTCGGGCACTTTGGTAGGCATCGCTTGACTGGGTGCTGGGGTAGCCGCCCCGCGCGAAGACGACGGTGAGGCGGTGCCGATGCCATAGCCTGCCGCCAGCTCCTTGACATAGGCTTTGAAAGTCTCGTTAGACGTGAACACGTCGTGTTTGGCAGCAATCTCCTGGTAGGTGGCCACCAGTTCTCGTTTGGTCTTCTCGTCTGCCTTCCAGTAGTCTTTGCGAATGGCCTCCAGCATGCGTTCGGCCACCTGTGCCAAGGCCGTGGGGTTGGATTTTTCAAACCAATCGCGCGTGCCGAGCTGGTAGCGGTCCTTCACATAGGTTTCGTGGAATTCCTGCCACTGGTCGTCACGCACCACGTTGCGGTCCATCACCTGCCAGCCCCAGAAGTTGTTCACCGTGTTGAGCATTTGCAGTGTGCCGCTGTAGCCCTCTTTCATCATTTCCTTCATCCAGTTGGGATGGTGGTACACAGCTCTGAGCTCATTGGCCATGAACTTTTCCGCCGTCTGAAGTTTGGCGCGCTGGGGATCGCGCATGTTGGAGATGTACAGCTGCGGGTTGGCGCCATCCAGGTACTTGACGGCCATCGAGATACCGCCCAGGTACTCGAAAGGATGGTCGGTGTCCAACAAGCCACGCAGGTTGCTGGAACGTGAAAAGACCGCGGCACTGGTCCCCTTGAGGTGGGCCGCATAGGTGTTGATTTCGCGGCCCCTGTCATCCTGCAGTTTCTGGCTCCAGTTGGCACTGTTTGGTCCATATGCCCATGACATGCGCGACAGGTAGAGCTTTTCCAGCTTGCCATCACCGTCGTCCCACTGGTCCGAGGCCAGCGAGGCATCGGTGAGCTTGGTAGAGTAGTCACCGCTTTCGTTACCAAACACCCGCGTCAACGCGAATTCGCGCGCTTTGTCGCGTTGCACGCCGCTTTTCAGCAACTCGGCTTCGATGCGCTCGGTATTGGCCTTGATGAAGTTCTCTTCCTTGGATTCCGTCTGGACCGCCAACAACCCGATGGCCTCGTTGAAGCGCTCCATCACATTCGGAAACTGGTCGCGGTAGAGCCCCGTCAGTGAAATGACCGCATCAATCCGCGGACGCCCCAGCTCCTTGAGCGGGATAACCTCCATCCCCACCACCTGACCACCTTCGTTCCATTGGGGCTTGACACCCATGGCGTAAAGGATTTGGGCTTCCAGCATGCCCAAGTGGCGCATGGTCTCGGTGCTCCACATGGTGAAGGCCAGTTTTTCCGGAAATTTCTTGTGTTCTCCCTGGTACGCCGCGATCAGCTCCTGGATGGCCAGCTTGCCGGCTTCATAGGCTGCGCGGGTCGGGATCCGCGAGGGGTCGAAGCCATACACATTGCGCCCGGTATGTAGTGCATCAGGATTGCGAATGGGGTCTCCGCCATAGGAAGGATCAATCCAACGTGCCGACAGCCCTTTGACAATGCCCTCGACTTCCCAGGCAGCACGCAGGGTTACAAGGAAACGCCGGCCTTTCTCAGCCAGGTTGCGCAACTGCGCATCGCTTTGCTCGGACAAGGGTCGGTCTGCAAACACCCATTCGTCCACGAAGCGATAAGGCTTGCTGTTCTGAATGTCTTTGTAATCTCCCTTGAACGCTGCTTTCGCGCTTTGGACGCCGGTGGCGTCATACAAGGGTTGGCCCAGCATCTGCATTACGTTGCTCACCAGATGGGCGCGCTCCGCATCCAGGCCCAGGGTGTGCAGTCCCAGGGGCTGCATGGCAGAACCGAGCTCTTCAAGGTAATCCTCCAGCTCGCGCAAAAAGCCATCGAAATGGCGATCCAGGTCGGCCACCTTCCATTTCAGGTCTTTGTGGATGTTCATCTTGACCGCATGTTCGACGATGCGCTTGCGGTTGTTTTCCTTGACTAGGCCGGTGTCAAGCGACTGGTACTCCCGGATCAGATCGTTCATCTTCACAAAGTCATCCGACAAACCTGCTGGCGAAAACGCGGGGGTTTGGTGGCTGACGATGACGCCGCGTCCACGGCGCTTGACATGAATGGCCTCACCGATGTTGTCTACGATGTAGGGGTAGATCACCGGCGTGTTTCCCACCAGGAGGTTGGGGTCGTCATAGGCCCACAAGCCGCGCTCTTTGCCTGGCGTCCACTCCTGGCTGCCATGGGTACCGAAGTGAATGAGTGCGCTGGCGGCATGCTGCTGCCTGGCCCACGCGTAGGTGGCCAAGTAGGCATGGTTCAGTGGCACCTTGACATCGTGGAACAGCTTTTTTTCATCGAATTGGGGATTGGTCGAATCGCTGCGCTTGGGCTGGGGTAACACCACGAGCTTGCCCAGCTTCATCCTTGGAATGACAAACCCTGCCCGCCCCTGATGCTGGGCCACCAGCGCGCTTTTTTCAGGGTCTCCCCAAAAGGCGGTGATGCGCTCTCTCACCGGTTGGGGCAAGGTGCCAAACCACCGCTTGTAGTCGTCCAGCGGGAAAAAGTCCCAATGCGGCGTTTTCATCAGCTCAGGCAAGGTGCCTGGGCGGTACGAAGGGCGCAACATTGTGGCCACTGTCGCGATCATTTCGGACTCCGTCACGGGCTGCAGGTCGTAGCCTTCGTCGCGCAGCCGATCGACCAAGTGGACTATCGAGCGAGGTACGTTCAGGTTGGAGGCACCCTGGTTTTTTTCGCCCGGAGGGTGGTTCCAAAAGAACAGCGCCAAGCGCTTGTCCCCATTGCGCAGGGTCTGCAATTTCGCCAGATTGATGGCCTTGCCCAGCAGCAGGTCCATTTGCTCGGGCATTGGCACCAGTTCGCCGCCCTCGTTCGCACTGACCACCACAGGATCTTGCAATCCGATGTACTCAGCATTGGTCAAGCTGAACGGCAAATTGAAGCTGTTCACACCCACGGTGTCTTTCAGGTAGTCGTCCCGTGTGCCTTGACGGTATGACAGCATATTGATGACGGGGACTCCCATCGCCCGATGCCATGCCTTGCGTGCGTCTGGATCAATGCCCAGAAACGTGTTGACCAAAAGTACCTGTGGCAACACCTTGCCCTTGAAGGTGATGAGGGGTTCGGCGACTTCGACGACCGCCAGTTCTTTTGGGTTCGGAAACCCGTCACCGGCGTATGCACTCGCTCCCACATCGGAACGACTGACGGGAAGGCCATCCGGACGCCCTTTCTCGCCAGAACTGCCACCACCTTGTCCATCCGGAGCTCCGCGCGCACGGGCACGGGCACGGTCCACCCGCGCTGTGCGGTAGAACACCAGGGGCAACGCCCCTCGTTTTTCAAGGTTGTCCACAGTGTCGTCCAGCAAGCGTGTTTGCCCGTCGGATACATAGCTGGAAGAGGTTTCCATGGCGATCACAGGTTGTGCCAATGGATCTTTACCCGTGCGTCGGCGCCACCATTCCAAGTAACTGGAAAGGTCCGAAAACACGGATTTTTCGTAGCCGGGGTGATAAATCCCGCCATTGGGCAAGGCCACCGGCGGAGGCACAGCCGCCACATCGCCCTTGTTAAGAACGGCATGAATGTACTGGAACAAGGACTCGTGGTTCGCGCGGGTGCCGCCTACGTAGTACTCAAACACCCGTTGCGACTGTGCCGGCGGCAAGCCCAGCGGCTTCAGGCGTACCGGGGGGCTCATCACATTGATGCTGACGCCAGGCAAGTTGGCCGCTCGCAATTGAGCGCCGGCAATGCGCTCCACCACAGCCTGGTCCTCTTGCCTGGGTGCGTCGATCAATACCAGGGCTGCATCCTTGAGGACGCGGGCCACACCCTTGTCCCCTTCAACGTCAACTTGCGTCCAGGCCAAATCCACGCCTTGGCTTTTTGCAGCCTCAGCCATGAGCTTGAACTTGCGCTCCAGGACCAGCTTGGTGCTGATGAGAGCCACTTTGGAGGCGGCATGGGCCGAAAAGGCACACAAGGCGCACGACAGCAGAATCAAAATGAGAAAAAAACGGTTCTTTTGCATGTTGTCAATCCGTCAACTCATAGACCACCGGAATCCGCAACTCTGCCTGCCGTCCCGGTTGGTGCTGGGCTTTCATGGCCTTCAGCACCGAATGAACTAATTGCTCTGCTGCCTGGTCCAGCACCTTGAAGCCAGATGACTCCAGCAAGGTCCAGTGCAGCAACTCGCCTGTGGCGGAAAAGCGGATGTGCATCAGCACGGTGCCTGCCTGCCCCATGCGCCGGGCAGCCGCAGGAAATCGCTTGTACGCGTGTAGGCTCTGCATCAGCTGGTGGCGCCAGCGCTGGTAGTCCGCATCCGCATCGTCCGTGGCTGGCGGACGTGTCCCAGCAGCCGGAGGCGTGGATGCATGGGCAGTGGACGCCTCCTCCCCTGGCGGGGCATGGGTAGCCGCAGGGGCTGGCGGCGTACTGACAGCGGAGCCTTGGGACTTCGCCAGCGTTTCTGCTGCGGCAACAGGGAGGGTGACCGCCGGTGCCGAGTACAGTGCCGGCCCTGCTGGAGGGGCTGACGCCTGCACGGGTTTGCGAGCCGCTGGCGACGCTGCCGCAGAGCCAATTGCCGCAGACGCAGCCTTGGGGGCGGCGGGGGAGGCGGTCTGCACCGGTTTCGGCGGTGCGACCGCCGTGGAATACTGCTGCGGCACCACCACATGCCAATCCAAGACCACAGGAACGCGTTTGGTTTCTGGGGCCGGAGCCCCACTGATCGCCCAGAGGAGCACCGCCGCTACGCCCGCATGAAGGCCTAAAGAGACCAGCCAATCCCGGGAGATCAGCCCATCAGGCTGGCGGCTGGCAGGCCGCCAATTGAAGGGCGCAGCCTGGGCCTGCGATGGTGCGCTCATTTGCGCAGGACCTCTAACGCAACCCGCTCAAAACCCAAGGATTTGATGCGGTCCACCAGCGTCACCAGCTCGGTCAGGAGCAGCGCGCCATCGGCCCGCACCACCACGGACTGGTCGTGCGCATACTCTTGCAGGGCGGAAGCCAGTTCGCTGACAGGCTGGTCATTGACGTAAAGATCCAGCGTCTGGGTCAACGTGACGACCACGGGCACGGGGGATGCCGGTGCCGCATGGGACGATTGGGCTAAATCCACGGGGATGAGGCCTTTCACCGCAAAGGACGCGGTGGTCAACACGATGGTGAGTAGCACCAGCAGCACATCCACGAGCGGAACGACGTTGATGGACTCGATGTCTTCGTCCATGCGTCAGCCTCCCCGCGCTTCGTCGAACTCGGCCAGTTTGACCCGGACCATGCGGCGCAGGGCGTTGTTCAAGGCCACACAAGGTATGGCCACCGCAATCCCGATGGCAGTTGCCTTGAGCGCCAACGCCAGGCCGGTCATGATGGTTTTGACATCCAGCGTGCCGTTCTGCCCCAGCGCTTCGAAGGTCAGCATGATGCCCAGTACGGTCCCCAACAGGCCGATGTAGGGCGCATTCGCCGCAACCGACCCAATCACGTTGAGTCGCCGGGTGAGGTCGGTTTCCAGTCGGACCCTGCTGGCATAGCTGGCCACATGGACCTGCCCCAAGTAACGCCAGCGCTCGACGGCCACTGCTACTGCCCAGGCACTCAGGCAGAACAGCAAGCCAATGACGCCCCACTCCACCAGATCCTTGAAGGTTTGCATAGTGCAGCCCTCTCAGAACTGCAGGCTGACGCCCATGCGCCACGCCCGTCCCGGGTCCATCACGATGGATGGGTCTTCGCTGGTGTAGCGCCCATCCATGCTGGAATCATTCGTACCACGGGCGGAGATTTGGTAGCGCTTGTTGAACAGGTTCTCTACCCGGAAAAAGGCGCTCACCCTCGCCCCAGGCCAGCCTGACAGCTTGGTGCTGTATTGGGTGGTCAAGTTGAAGACCGTCCTGCCGGACTGGCGCTCCTGGTTGATTTCGTCCGCCCAGGAAGATGCCTTGTAGTCCACCTCGCCGGAAATCAGCCAGGCCGGCGCAGGGGCGTAGTTGGCCCGGAAATTCAACATGTAGGGCGGTGTTCGGGGAATCTTGTTCCCCGTGTTGTCGTGCTTCACGACCGTGAAATTGCGCATCCAGAAGGCAGGATTAGCCACCTGTGCTGCCGTGGGGCTGGCCACAAAGCTGCCGTTCGCGTTGCCCAGCGATTGGTAGAACGTGTTGTACTGGGTGAAATACGCATCCAGATAGGTGTAGGCGGCATCGAATGACCAGTTGTTGTGTGTTTTGGTTCTGGCCTCCAACTCCAGGCCTCGGCTCCTGGCGCCGCCGATATTGCGGAACTGAGATCCTCCGCCAACCGGGTTGTTGGTGCCTGCGTACTGGCCATTGCTGTCAAGGATGAAATCCTTTCGGTCCACTTGGAACAGGGCAGCGCTGAGGTTCACGGGCCAGCCCGCCAGTTGGACGTCGTGTTTGACACCCAGCTCAAAGGAAAGGGACTTTTCAGGTTTGAGGTTGGGGTTGCCCTGCACCAGGGCATTGGTGGTGGTTTGACCCCGATACAGCTGCTCGGCCGTGGGGGCCCTGAAACCGGTGGACACCGCGCCATACAGCGAGGTGGCAGGCGCCAAGGCATGCGTCAGGCCCAGGCGATAGCTGCCAACGTTGAACCGCTTGATCTCATCCACCGCGCGGTTGCCATTACCCGCGACAGGCAGTGCGTTGAAATCAATGCCCAGGTGGTCATACCGCGCATTGGCCGTAGCCACGGTCTTGTTCGACAAGGCCCATTTGGCCTCTCCATACAGCGCCTGCGTGGTTTCCACCGTGAAGTCGTTGCTGGAAATCGTACCGGCCGCAGTGACAGCGCCCGTGGGTGAGCCTCGGTAACTGTTCAAGGCCGAGTTTCGGTTCTTGAAGGAGTTGCGTTTGACCTCGACACCACCCATCAAGGCAAACTGCTCGTATCGGGTTCGATACTCCGATTTGAAACCGCGCTGAACTTGGTTGTAATCGTTCAGTGTGCTGTAGTCATTGAGGCTCGTGGTGGACGCACCTGTGGCGGTAAACCGCATTGGATTCGACCAGAACGTGGTGTCATCCTGGTACTGGTATAGCACCGCCAGCAGGTTGCTCTTCTCGTCGATATCGTTCGAGTAGGTCAGGTTGTAGCGGCTCAAATTCACATTGAAGTTGCGGCTGAAACCCCGACCACCATCCACCCCCTTGGGATCGAGCGAAGCAGCGGTAACCCCGGTCACGGAACCCTCCCGATCGCGAAACCGGTCAGACTTCTCGAACCCCAAGCTCACATCGCTGCTGTTATTGATGGCGTACTTCAAGTTGCCAGACAGGGTTTTGCCGTAGGTCTGGGACATGAAGTAATAGCCGTCTTGCTCCCGATCGCTGTATTGCAGATGGCCCGATACATCGTCCTTAGCAAACCCGCCACGCACCAGCGATCGCCGGTAGCCGAAAGAGCCTGCATCCGCCTCGACCTTGAAGCCTTGCTGCGCAGCGCCACGCTTGGTGGTGATGACCACCGCGCCAGCCAGGGCGTCTTCACCGTACAGGTAAGACGCACCACCCTTGATGACCTTGATGGACTCGATGTTGTCGATGTCAATGTTGACTTTTCCGGTGCGCTCAAAGACGGGCACACCGTCCACCACGATGGCGACACCCGGTTTTTCGCCCATGTAGCGTTGGTTCTCCACCCCGCGCAATTTGATCTTGATGGTCTCACCGTCCCCTTGCAGATCTGCCGTGATGCCGCTCACCGAGCGCAAGACTTCAATCAGATTCTTAGCGTGCTGTGACTCGACTTGCGATCGGGAAAAACTCACGGCGGAAACAGGATCGGTGGCAGTTGAGGAGAAACGATCATCAATGGCCGATCCCGTGATGGTGATCGGTGCAAGCTCGTCGGCGCCATAAGCCGATGTGGCAGCCATGACGCTGCATGCACCTAGGCAAGCCTGGTGCAAGAAAGAAAAGCGAAACATGAAAAATTCTCGAAACAACGCAACAACAACCGCCTGTCAAAGGTCAGGCGGCACAGAGCGCCAAGGTCAGTGACCGAGGTCTTCTAGCTGGTTACACGAGATAGGAAGGTGGCCCCCGAGAGGGCAAAGGCGGCGCAGTGACAGACGCGATATGTGCCGCAGCTATCGGCTGCAAGGCATACGCCAGGGGAGAAGGTGTCTCGAAGGGAGTCCTTGTGGGCGGGGGCGGCGCAGGAATAGAAGCGCACATAGGACAGTCCACGCTGACGGAGACGGTGGATTCACCGTCACTGTCTTCAACATCAACAAGCTTCATGCCGCCTGCGCTTGAGCAAACCATCTGTAAGCCGCCCGGCTTGAGAATGGTCGAGGCAACAGCTGATCCCAAAAACAGCGCAAACCACACCAGCATGAAGCTGGCGATGAGCTTGGTATTGCGAAGTTCTCCCATCCAGATATTGTTACACATATCCAACAAATGAAATCCTAGTTAGAGAGTAAAATCTAGCCGTGTCTTGGTGTTGTTGGGGTCGCTTGGCGTTGTTGCATTAAGCGCCCCCTGACCACTGGTAAGGTCGCAAGATGAACGAGAGCAAACGCCCCCGGGGCAAGTACAAGACGACCAACTGGAAGGCCTACAACGCCGCTCTCAAGGCCCGAGGGTCTCTGACGGTCGGCTGGA
>CAZQXQ010000030.1:0-20841 GCA_964597235.1 uncultured Burkholderiaceae bacterium
GTACCTGAAACTAGTGCGTCTACCAATTCCGCCACCTGGGCATTTCAGGAAAGACTCAGATTGTATATTAAAAAAAACCAAGTTTCAGCACAAAACACACTTTTGGCTGACGAAATCGAAGGCAGCGTTCAAGGTCACCGGGATGGACACGGCTTTGTGCAACGCGATGATGGCGAAGCCGACATCTACCTCCCCCCCAACGAGATGCGCGCAGTGCTGCACAAGGACCGTGTCCGCGTGCGCATCGTGCGGCAGGATCGCCGTGGCCGCCCCGAGGGGCGCGTACTCGAAATCCTGGAGCGTCCTGCGCAGCCCATCATCGGGCGCCTGCTGCAGGAAAGCGGCGTGACCTTGGTTGCACCCGAGGACAAGCGCTACGGCCAGGATATTTTGATTCCGCGCGGGGCGGCAGGCGCGGCCCAGATTGGTCAAGTGGTCGTGGTCGAGTTGACCGAGCCCCCGGCGCTGTACGGTCAGCCTGTGGGCCGCATCACCGAGGTGCTCGGCGAGGTCGATGACCCCGGCATGGAAATTGAAATCGCCGTGCGCAAATATGGCGTGCCGCACCAGTTTTCCGAAGACTGCCTCGCCCAGGCCAAGGCCCTGCCAGAAAAAGTACGTGCGCAGGACAAACGCCAGCGCATCGACCTGACCGACATTCCCCTGGTCACCATCGATGGCGAGGACGCTCGCGATTTCGACGATGCCGTCTATTGCGAGCCCGCCAAGGTCGGCCGCAGCAAGGGCTGGCGCCTGCTGGTCGCGATTGCCGATGTCAGTCATTACGTGCAGACCGGCAGCGCCATCGACATCGACGCCTATGACCGCGCCACCAGCGTGTATTTCCCGCGCCGGGTGATTCCGATGCTGCCGGAAAAGCTCAGCAACGGCCTGTGCTCGCTGAACCCCGAGGTGGACCGGCTGTGCATGGTCTGCGACATGCTGGTCACGGCCAAAGGCGAGGTCCATGCCTACCAGTTCTATCCGGCGGTGATGCACAGCCATGCCCGCTTCACTTACACCGAGGTGGCTGCCATCTTGGCCAACACCCGGGGCCCTGAGGCGCAACGCCGGGCCGAGCGGGTGCAAGATTTGCTTCATCTGCACGGTGTTTACCAGGCCCTGCTGCAGGCACGCCGCGCCCGGGGAGCAGTGGACTTTGAAACCACCGAGACCCAAATCATTTGCGACGACAACGGCCGCATCGAGAAGATCGTGCCGCGTACCCGCAACGACGCGCACCGCCTGATCGAAGAAGCGATGCTGGCCGCCAACGTCTGCAGCGCCGACTTCATCGCGCAGGGCGGCCAGCCTGGCCTGTTTCGCGTCCACGAGGGCCCCACGCCCGAGAAGCAGGAAATCCTGCGCGGCTACCTCAAGGCCATGGCCGTGGGCATGTCGATCAGCGACAACCCCCATCCCTCGGAGTTTCAGGCGATTGCCGAGGCCACCAAGGACCGGCCCGACGCCCAGCAGATCCACACCATGCTGCTGCGCTCGATGCAGCAGGCCATCTACACCCCCATCAACGCGGGGCATTTCGGTCTGGCGTTTGATGCCTACACCCACTTCACCAGTCCCATCCGGCGCTACCCGGATTTGCTGGTGCACCGGGTGATCAAGGCCATCCTGGACAAGACGCACTACCGCCTGCCGGTCCTGCCCACCCCCGGTGAGGCCCATGCCAAGCTGGCCAAGCGCCTGGCCGCCAAGGTGGGAGAGCCCGGCACCAAGCCGCGCAAGACCCATGGCATGTCGCCCCAAGACCAGCAGGCCTGGGAGGCCGCCGGTCTGCACTGCAGTGCCAACGAACGCCGCGCCGACGAGGCCAGCCGCGACGTCGAAGCCTGGCTCAAGTGCAAGTACATGCGCGAGCACCTGGGCGAGGAGTTCAGCGGCATGGTCAGCTCGGTCACCAGTTTTGGCCTGTTTGTCACGCTGGATGCGATGTACGTCGAGGGCCTGGTCCACATCACCGAACTGGGCGGCGAGTACTTCAAGTTCGACGAAATGCGCCAAGAGCTGCGCGGCGAGCGCACCGGCATCCGCTACGCCATCGGCACCCGGGTGCGGGTGCAGGTCAGCCGGGTGGACCTCGATGGCCGCAAGATCGACTTCCGACTCGTGACCGATGAAGAGGCGCCCCTCATCAAGCGGGCTTTGAAGGACAAGGCGGGTGTACCCGCCGAACCCCTGCGTGCCGATGAGCGTGGCGAACGCAGTGCTGGCAGGTCGTCCCGCCGTTCTGCCAAGGGCGGGGCTCAGGCGGCCGCTCAGCCCCAGCGAGCGGCACGCAGCCCGGGCAAGTCTGGCAAGGACACTGGGGGGAAGTCCAAGACCAAAAATCCTTCAGGCCGCAAGGGTCGCAGGAACTGAGTTTGCTCCTGAAATGAGAGCTGCTGCCGCTTGATTTCAGGGGCTTAAAGCCACTTTTTATTCAAAACGAAGGGCCTTGGCCAGTCCCCTGGCGGTCAGGGCCTTTTTGTTGGGCCAACGGTCGGCGGCAGCGCCATGCAGGTAGGCGCCGGTGCGGGCGGCGCTGGGGGCGTCCAGCCCTTGGGCCAGCAGGGCGCCGATCAGGCCGGCCAGCACGTCGCCGCTCCCGGCTGTGGCCAAAAGGCCATTGCCGGTTGGATTGACGCTCACACTGCCGCCCGGGCTGGCCACCACGGTACCTGAGCCTTTGAGTACCGCCACACAGCCATACCGCTCAGCCAGAGAACGCGCCGCTTGCAGGCGGTTGTTTTGCACCGTCGTGGTGCTCACCCCCAGCAGCCGGGCGGCTTCCAGGGGGTGCGGGGTTAGGACGGTGGATTTCCCCTGTCCGGCCCGTTGGCGCAGGGCTTGGGCCAGGCTTGCGTCCATGGCCACGGCGTTCAGCGCATCCGCGTCCAGTACCAACCGGGCGGACTGCGCCACGACGGCGGGAAGCACCTCGCGCACCGCCTCGCCGCCACCACAGCCGCAGACGACGGTCAGGGCGGGCAGGTCCAGTGCGCTGAACTGGCGCAGCATCAATTCAGGCTGCTGGTTGTCCAGCCCAGGCGCCTGGGAGTCCAGCAAGGCGACCAGCACCCGGCCCGCACCTGCATGCAGGGCGGCCGAGCCCGCCAGCAGCGCGGCACCCCCCATGCCCATCCCCCGGCGCGACAGGCCTTCGCCGCCGACCACGGCCACATCGCCAAAGCTGCCCTTGTGGCTGGCATGGGGGCGTGCCCGCGTCACAGGCGTTGGCGCCAGATGGGCTTGCGGCGCTTGTGCCGTGGACGAAACGCCCAGATCGTCCCACCAGACCTGACCCGCAGCGTCGCGCCCCTGCGCGGTGAACAGGCCGGGTTTGAGCGTGAGCAGGCTGAGGGTATGGCGCGCCGACTGCGGCGGTGCCGAGCGCAGGCGACACTCGGGCAGCGCCCATTGCCCGGTGTCTGCGTCCAGCCCGGAGGGCAAGTCCACACAGAGCACGGGAGCGGGGCTGTTGTGCAAGGCCTGTAGCAATGGGCCCAGTCGGGCATCTCTGGAATGGGTGGGGGCATCGGTCGCGCGGTTCACCGACAGGCCGATGCCCAGCAGCGCGTCGATGCACAGATCCTGTGGTCTCAGATCTGCCGGTGGGGCGGTCGTCCATTCCAGACCCACGGCCTGGGCTTTTTCCCAGGAACGCCGGGCATCCGCCGGCAGCTTCTCGGGTTGCCCCAGCCAGCTCACCACCACGCGCAGGCCGTACTGGCGCAGGTGCCAGGCGGCTTCCAGTCCGTCACCGCCGTTGTTACCGGCGCCGCAGGCAACCCAGACCGTGCGCGCATGCGGTGCCAGCGCCCGCGCCAGCCGCGCTGTGGCCAGACCCGCCCGTTGCATCAGCGTGTGCGGCGGATGGATTTGCTGCGCTGCCTCTTCCAGGCGCCGGGTGGTGGCTACGTCGAACAAGGACCAAGCCGGCCCCGGGGTGATGCGCAATAGGGGCATGGTTCTTGGGTCAAATCGGGGTCAAGGGCAATGGATACGAGCAGTTATAGCTCTGCTTTTGAGAGCGCGGATTCGATCTGCTCGCTGATTGCCAGCACGGCGTTGTCGCGCAGGGCTCCATGCCAGACCATCAGGCCCACGGGCAATTCGCCCTGCTGGTGGCAGGGCAGGGACAGGGCGCAGCCATCCAGGAAATTCACCGCGCTCGGGTTGCGCAGCAGCAGCGCGTTGGCCTGGAAAAACGCAGCATCGCGTTCCTCTCCCGGTGCGACGGCTTCGATCGTGGGCGCCAGGATCGGCACCGTTGGCGAGAGCAGGGCGTCGTAGGGGGCGATGGCTGCTTCCATGCGCGCGATCCAGTCCTGGCGCTTGCGCAGCAGTTGCAGGTAGTCGGCCACGTCCATGCGCGCGCCCAACTCGATGCGGTGGCGCACGCGGGGGTCGTAGAGCGCACCTTTGGCGGCCAGCAGTTCGCGGTGCCAGCCGTAGCTTTCGGCCATCGACAGATTGCCCTTGGCCTGGAGCGGGACAACTTCGGCGGTTTCTGGCAAATCGATTTCCTCGATCTGTGCGCCGTGCTCGCGCAGCAGCTTCAGCGTGCGCTCGAACGCAAGGGCGACAGGGGCTTCCAGGCCATCCAGAAAGTAGCTGCGCGGCACGGCCAGGCGCCACAGGGACAGGGATGCCGGGCTACGGGTGACGGTGCGGGCCGCCAGGATTTCATGGACCAGCCGCGCATCGCGCACGCTGCGGGTGATCGCGCCCACCGTGTCGAGCGTGGTGGACAGGGGAATCGCGCCCCCGGTCGGCACCAGCCGCGCCGTGCTTTTGAAGCCAACCAGGCCGTTCAGTGCAGCGGGGATGCGGATCGACCCGCCGGTGTCGGAGCCCAGGCCAACGAAGGCAGCCCCCGTAGCCACCGATACGGCCGCGCCAGAGGACGACCCGCCCGGAACCCGGTCTGGGCCGGGCAGGCGTCCAAAGCGGACATCCCAGGCGGGTGGGGTGGGGCAGTGCGGGTTGGTGCCCACGCCGGAAAAGGCGAACTCCACCATGTGTGTACGGCCGATCAGCGTCCCTCCGGCAGCGCGCAGCCGGGCCACGGCGGGGGCGTCGCGGGTGGCCGGGGGGGTATCGGCCAAGGCTAGCGAGCCGGCGGCCGTCACCTGGCCAGCCACATCGAACAGGTCCTTGATGGACACCGCCAATCCTGCCAGCGGGGTGGGTAGTCCGGCCACTGGAGCGAGTGAGGACTCGGCGACGCTCGGCGGACGCCCGCTGGCGGTGAAGGCCAGGCGCCCCTCGGGGGCGTGGGCGCGGTCCAGGCTGTAGGCCCATTCAGCGGCGGTTGAGCTGTGTCCGCTGGCGATGTGCTGGCGGGTGGTGTGGAGGTCCGGAACCATGGGCGTGCTACAATTTTCGGGTTTTGCCAGGGGCGTAAAGCTTCGGGAAAGTACGGAGTGGATTTACGCAGAAGGCGTTCAAGCACTCTGGCAAATCAATCGCAAACCGGTGCCGTCAAGGTGTTGCCAGCCTCGCGGAGGCGCAATGAATGGCGCCGGATTTTAGACACAACCTTTGGAGTAATTTATGTCCGTTACCATGCGCGAAATGCTGGAAGCCGGTGTGCACTTTGGCCACCAAACTCGCTTCTGGAACCCCAAGATGGCCCCCTTCATCTTCGGTCATCGCAATAAGATTCACATCATCAACCTGGAAAAGTCGCTGCCGATGTTCCAGGAGGCACAAAAGTTTGCCAAGCAGCTGGCTGCCAACCGTGGCACGATCCTGATGGTCGGCACCAAGCGCCAGGCCCGTGAAATCCTGGCCACTGAAGCACAACGTGCTGGCGTTCCTTTCGTCGATCAGCGCTGGCTGGGCGGCATGCTGACCAACTTCAAGACCGTCAAGACCTCCATCAAGCGCCTCAAGGACATGAAGGCCCAGTTGGAAGCCGGTCTGGACAACCTGAGCAAGAAAGAGCAGCTGACTTTCAGCCGCGAAATCGAAAAGCTCGAAAAAGACATCGGCGGCATCCAGGACATGACCGCGCTGCCTGACGCCATCTTCGTGATCGACGTTGGCTTCCACAAGATCGCTGTGGCCGAAGCCAAGAAGCTGGGCATCCCGTTGATCGGCGTGGTGGACTCCAACCACTCGCCCGAAGGCATCGACTATGTCATCCCCGGTAACGACGACTCCGCTAAAGCTGTGGCCTTGTACGCCCGTGGCATCGCCGACGCGATCCTGGAAGGCCGTGCTAATGCTGTGAACGAAGTCGTGAAGGCCGTGTCTTCCGATAGCAGCGATGAATTCGTCGAAGTGGAAGAATCCGCCGCCTAAGCTGGCCGGAGCGCGACGCATCGCGAAACAAAGCGGGGCTCCTGGTTAGCCCCCTTTTTTTTAGTCCAAACACCCTAACTGATTGAAAACGGAGTACCCAAGATGGCTGCAATTACCGCAAGCATGGTGGCAGAACTGCGCGCCAAGACCGACGCCCCCATGATGGAATGTAAGAAAGCCCTGACCGAAGCCGATGGCGACATGGCCAAGGCTGAAGAGCTGCTGCGCGTCAAGCTCGGCACCAAGGCTGGCAAGGCTGCTTCGCGCATCACCGCCGAAGGTGTGGTGGCCAACTGCATCGAAGGCAATGTCGGTGCCCTGATCGAAGTCAACAGCGAAACCGACTTCGTCAGCAAGAACGATAGCTTCATCGCCATGGCCAAGGGCGCTGCCCAACTGATCGCCAAGCACAACCCCGCCGATCTGGAAGCCCTGGGCGCCTTGCCCTACGAGCAGGATAGCTTCGGTCCCACCCTGGAAGATGTGCGCAAGGGCCTGATCGGCAAGATCGGCGAGAACATGTCCTTCCGCCGCTTCAAGCGTTTCGACTCCGGCAGCAAGCTGGCCTCCTACCTGCACGGCACCCGCATCGGCGTGGTCGTCGAGTTCGACGGTGACGAAACCGCCGCCAAGGACGTGGCCATGCACATCGCCGCGATGAAGCCCGTTTCCCTGACCAGCGCCGAAGTGCCTGCCGAGCTGATCGAGAAAGAGCGTTCCGTCGCTGCTGCCAAGGCGGCTGAGTCCGGCAAGCCTGCCGACATCGCCGCCAAGATGGTCGATGGCGCCGTGCAGAAGTACCTGAAGGAAGTGTCCCTGTTCAACCAGGTCTTCGTGAAGGCCGCCGACGGCAAGCAAACCGTGGAGCAAATGCTCAAGGCCGCCAACACCACCGTGAAGGGCTTCACCCTGTACGTTGTGGGCGAAGGCATCGAGAAGAAGGTGGACGACTTTGCCGCCGAAGTGGCTGCCCAGGTGGCTGCTGCCAAGGCTGCTGCCTGATCGTTTCCCGCCAAGCCCTTGACTGATCACTGTATGGAGAACGCCATGACCGCCAATGCCCCAGCCCACAAGCGCATCTTGCTCAAGTTGTCTGGGGAGGCGCTCATGGGCGACGATGCCTTTGGCATCAACCGCACCACCATCGTGCGCATGGTGGAAGAGGTGGCCGAAATCACCCGCATGGGGGTCCAGGTCGCCGTGGTGATTGGTGGGGGCAACATCTTCCGCGGCGTCGCTGGTGGCGCCGTGGGCATGGACCGGGCCACGGCCGACTACATGGGCATGCTGGCCACGGTCATGAATTCCCTGGCGCTGGCCGATGCGATGAACAAGCAGGGATTGACGGCCCGCGTCATGTCGGCCATTGCGATTGATCAGGTCGTTGAGCCTTATGTACGGCCCAAAGCGCTGCAGTACCTCGAAGAGGGCAAGGTCGTCGTGTTCGCTGCTGGAACCGGAAACCCGTTTTTCACGACCGACACCGCTGCCGCCTTGCGCGGTGCAGAAATTGGTGCCGAAGTGGTGCTCAAGGCCACCAAGGTCGATGGCGTTTACACCGCCGACCCCAACAAGGATCCCAGCGCTACCCGCTACACCACGCTGAGCTTTGACGAAGCCATGTCCCGCAATCTGGGCATCATGGATGCGACCGCCTTTGCCCTGTGCCGTGACCAGAATCTACCTATCCGGGTGTTCTCCATCATCAAACATGGTGCCCTCAAGCGCGTGGTGATGGGCGAGGACGAAGGCACCCTGGTGCATTTGTGAAGCCCCTGGAGAGAATCATGACGATCGCTGACATCAAGAAAACCACCGAAGCCAAGATGGACCAATCCATCGTGGCCCTGCAAAACAACCTGCAAAAAGTGCGCACCGGCCGCGCCAATCCGGCCCTGCTGGACACCATTCAGGTCGAGTACTACGGCTCCATGGTGCCGCTGAGCCAGGTGGCCAACGTGTCCCTGCTGGATGCGCGCACCATCAGCGTGCAGCCCTGGGAAAAGAACATGGGCGCCAAGGTGGAAAAGGCGATCCGCGAAAGCGATCTGGGCCTGAACCCTGCCTCTATGGGCGACCTGATCCGCGTCCCTATGCCGCCCATGAGCGAAGAGCGCCGCAAAGAAATGACCAAACTCGCCCGCAATGAGGGCGAGAGCGCCAAGATCGCGATTCGCAATCTGCGCCGCGATGCCAACGAGGCCGTGAAAAAGCTAGTCAAGGAAAAGCTGGCATCCGAAGATGACCAGAAGCGCGCCGAAGCCGACATCCAGAAATTCACCGACAAGCACATTGCCACCATCGATACCTTGGTGGAGGCCAAAGAAAAAGACATCATGGCCGTGTGAGACCATTGTTTCGCGCGCATTGTGACCTTCCTTGGGTAAGAGTCCTCACATGAAATCTGATGCGGGAACTCCCCGCCACATTGCTATCGTCATGGATGGCAACGGCCGATGGGCTACCAAACGGTTTTTGCCTCGATTGGCTGGGCACCGACAGGGCGTGCAATCCTTGCGGCGCTGTGTGCGTGCGTGCATCGACCGGAATGTGGCTGCGCTCACCGTCTTCGCCTTTTCTTCGGAAAACTGGGGTCGTCCTGCCGAAGAAGTCTCCGGCTTGATGGAGTTGCTCGCCACCGCCCTGTCCCGCGAAGTACCCGACATGCATGAGCAGGGCGTGCGCCTGCACTTTGTTGGTGAACGCGCGGGTTTGTCTCCCAAGGTATGCGAGGGTCTTCGCCAGGCAGAAATTCTGACCGCTGGCAACAACCGGCTGGTGCTCAACATTTGCTTTAACTACGGAGGCCGTTGGGACATCGCCCAAGCTGCCCGTTCCTTGGCCGAGCGTGGAGAAGCCATCACGGAAACCAGCCTGAACGCGGCGATGGCCTTGTCCCATGTGCCCGACCCGGATTTGCTGATTCGCACCGGTGGTGAGATGCGCATCAGCAATTTCCTGCTGTGGCAGGCGGCCTATTCCGAGCTCTATTTCAGTTCCCTGCTTTGGCCTGATTTCGATGCCCAGGCCCTGGATGAGGCCATTGCCGCCTACCAAGGGCGCCAGCGCCGTTTTGGCAAGACGGCCGAACAAGTTCAAACCCAACCTTCCTCCTCTGAAACGGTGGCGGGCTGAATCCCCGAGGTCATTGGCCATGTTGCGACAGCGCGTTTTGACAGCCCTGGTGCTGCTGGCCATCTTGCTACCCACGCTTTTTTCGGGAGCGCCCTGGATGTTTTCTGCCCTGATGTTGCTGTTCATTGCGGCGGGGGGCTGGGAATGGGGACGCCTAAACGGCTTGGCCACCCCTGGGGCCTGGGGCTTGGGCGCTTTGTGCGCTGCTGTGTGCTTGGGGGTCTTGTTTGCCGGTGGCCTCAACCATTCCTGGTTGCCGCTGTGGGGGCTCGGAGCGCTGTTCTGGATCGTCTGGGGCGCCTGGATCCTGCATGCGGGCGTGCCGCGCTGGGCCACCATTCCCCGCAGCATTCGTTTGATGGGCGGGGTCATGGCCCTGTGCCTGGCCTGGCTGGCGATGGCTCAAGCCCGTCAACAGGGCGTGCACTTTTTGCTCTCCGTGCTGTCGCTGGTGTGGGCGGCGGACATCTTTGCCTACTTTGCCGGACGCACGTTCGGCTTGCGGTTCACGCGCCAAAAGCTCGCGCCGTCCATCAGCCCGGGCAAAAGCTGGGAGGGGGTCTGGGGTGCCTGCATCGGCGTCTTGCTGCTGTCCCTGCTGTGGGTCCATCTGGAAGTGCGCTGGGGCGCCGAAACCGCCAGTTTCTACCGTCGCCTTGCTGCGGCTGGGGTTTTGCCCATGGTGCTGGCCCTGGCGGTCATGGTGGCCCTGAGCATCGTGGGGGACCTGGTCGAGTCCCTGATCAAGCGCAGCGCTGGCGTCAAGGACAGCAGCCAGCTCTTGCCCGGCCACGGTGGGGTGCTAGACCGCGTCGATGCCCTGCTGCCGACCTTGCCCCTGGCCATGTTTTTGAGTTCCTGGATGTCTTTATGAAGCAACGTGTGACGGTGTTGGGTTCCACCGGATCGATTGGCACCAACACCCTGGATGTCTTGGCGCGCCATCCTGAGCGTTTCGAGGTCTATGCCCTCAGCGCTTCCACCCAGGTGGAGCTGTTGCTCGCCCAGTGTGCCCAGTTTCGTCCCCGTTACGCGGTAATGGCCAGCCCGGAGTATGCCCGGCTGCTGGCAGAAAAAATTAAGCAAAATCGGCTTCAAACCCAAGTGATTCAAGCGGAAGATGCTCTTGATTTGATAGCATCTGATCCAGCGGTGGACATTGTCATGGCGGCCATCGTCGGCGCAGCGGGGTTGGCGCCCTGTCTGGCGGCGGCCCGCGCGGGAAAGCGCCTCTTGCTGGCCAATAAAGAAGCCCTGGTCGTCGGTGGCGAAGTCTTTCTGGCGGCGGTGCGTGCCGGTGGCGCTACCTTGTTGCCCATTGACAGCGAACATTCCGCTATTTTCCAGTCTCTGCCGGAAGACCCTGCCACCTGGCCAACGCGGGTGGACAAGATCATCCTCACCGCGTCGGGTGGGCCGTTTCGCACCCGCGATCCCGCCACCTTGCATGCAGTCACCCCCGAAGAAGCCTGCGCCCATCCCAACTGGCGCATGGGGCGCAAGATCTCAGTCGATTCCGCCACCATGATGAACAAGGCGCTCGAAGTTATCGAGGCCCGCTACCTGTTTGGCCTGGCCCCTGAGCAGCTGGAAGTGGTCATCCACCCACAGAGCGTCATCCACTCGATGGTGCAGTACCACGACACTTCGGTGGTCGCGCAACTGGGTACGCCGGACATGCGCGTGCCGATTGCCTATGGTTTGTCTTGGCCGGAGCGCATCGTCTCGGGCGCAGCTCCGCTGGATTTTCGGGCTCTGTCGGCCATGACTTTCGAGGCCCTGGATCAGGCTGATCACCCTCAGCGCTTTCCGGGGCTGCGCTTGGCCTGGGAGGCGCTGCGTGCGCCGGCGGGCACCACGGCTGTCCTGAACGCCGCCAACGAGGTGGGCGTGGCAGCCTTTTTGGACGGACGTATCCGTTTTGACCAGATGCACGCAGTCAATATGGAAACTTTGGAAGCCGTCCTGCCCTCAGAGCCCCACACGCTCGATGCGTTGCTGGCATTGGATGCCCAGGCCCGGCGTTTCGCTGAACAGGCCGTGATGCGGCGCCGGCAGTGAGCGTGAACGCCAATCTGCTCGAAGGGAGTCCTGGATGTTGACCGTTGTGGCCTTTGTCGTGGCTCTGGGGCTGTTGATTGCGGTCCATGAATATGGGCACTACCGCATGGCGGTGGCCTGCGGCGTCAAGGTGCTGCGCTTTTCGGTCGGTTTTGGCCGGCCGCTGTGGTCTTGGCAATCCCCCCGTTCTGGCACCGAATTCGCAGTGGCAGCCATCCCGCTGGGGGGCTACGTCCGCATGCTGGACGAACGGGAAGGCCCCGTTGATCCCGCCGAACGGCATCTGGCCTTTTCCCAGCAACCCCTGCGCAAGCGCGCGGCCATTGTGGCGGCCGGTCCGGCCGCCAATCTGCTGCTGGCGGTGCTGCTGTATTCCGTGGTCAATTGGTTCGGCGTTCAGGAGCCGGTTGCGCGCCTGGCGTCGCCCCCGGTGGAGTCCCTGGCTTACCAGGCGGGACTGCGGGGTGGCGAACTCGTCCAAAGCCTTGCACGCGAAGGCCAGTCCTCTGAAACCGTGCGTTCCTTCGAGCACTTGCGCTGGCTGCTCACCCAGGCGGCGCTGCAGGGTGAGCGGGTACAGCTGGAGATCTCGCCCTCCGGCTCCGCCCAGACCCAGTCCGTGGACCTGGCTCTGGAAACGCTGGGTGGACACGATGCCGATCCTGCTTTGCTGCGTCGTATTGGCCTGCTTGGCCCCTGGACCGCGCCGATGATTGGCGACATCAGGCCCGGCAGTCCTGCAGAGCGGGCAGGGCTTGCGAAGGGGGATCTGGTCTTGCAAGTGGGCGCCACCCCGGTGCGGGATGGCCTGCATTTGCGTGAACTGATTCGCCAATCCCTGGATGGGCAGCAGTCCAAATCCCAGCCATGGCAGATCGAACGGGAAGGGCGCACGATGGTGCTGACTGTCGAGCCCGAAGTTCAGCAGGAAGAGGGCCGGTCGGTCGGCCGGATTGGCGCTTATGTGGGAGCACCTCCGGCCATGGTCACTGTCGAGTACGGGCTGTGGGAGGGTTTTGCCCAGGGCGTGGAGCGAACCTGGGATGTTTCCATGATGAGCTTGCAGGTGATGGGGCGCATGCTGATGGGCGAAGCATCGCTCAAGAACCTCAGCGGCCCCCTGACGATTGCCGATTACGCGGGCCGCTCTGCCAGTCTGGGGGTGGTGTCCTACTTGGTGTTTTTGGCCCTGATCAGTGTCAGTTTGGGGGTGCTGAACCTCCTTCCCGTGCCCGTTTTGGACGGGGGACACCTGTTGTATTATCTTTGGGAGGCAGTCACCGGCAAGGCGGTCTCCGAGGCGTGGACCGAAACCTTGCAGCGTGGTGGCATGGCCATTTTGTTCACGATGATGGCCATCGCTCTTTTCAACGATTTCACCCGACTTTTTGGCTAACAGGCGCTCGCTCTGGCGAGCGCGGCTTTGGTTTTACCCATGAACAAACATTTCCAACGCCTGGGCGTTCGGGCTGCGTCTGCAATTGCGGCGGTCGTGCTTTCAGCGCATACGGCCTGGGCTTTGGAGCCCTTCAAGGTGCAAGACATTCGCATTGAAGGGCTGCAGCGGGTGGAGCCCGGTACCGTTTTTGCCTCCATGCCGATCCAAGTGGGGGATACCTACAACGACGATAAAGGCACCGCTGCCATTCGCACGCTGTTTGGCTTGGGTTTGTTCAAGGATATTCGCCTAGAGGCGGACGGCAATGTGCTGATCGTCGTGGTTGAAGAACGTCCCACCATCGCCGACGTCAACTTTGAAGGCGCCCGCGAATTCGACAAGGAAGCCCTGAAGAAAAGCATGCGCGATGTCGGGTTGGCAGAGGGCCGGCCCTTTGATAAATCCCTCGCTGACCGCGCTGAGCAAGAGCTCAAGCGCCAATACCTGAACAAAAGCCTGTTTGGTGCTGAAGTCGTGACCACCGTCACGCCGATTGACCGCAACCGGGTCAATCTGACCTTCACCGTGGTGGAAGGTGAGCCTGCCAAGATCAAGGCGATTCGCATCGTGGGCAACCAAGCCTTCAGCGAGTCCACCTTGAAGGACTTGTTCGATCTCAACACCGGCGGATGGCTGAGCTGGTACACCAAGTCTGATCGGTATGTACGCGCCAAGCTCAATGCCGATATCGAGGCCTTGCGCTCGTATTACCTGCAGCGTGGTTACCTGGAGTTTCGTGTGGATTCGACCCAGGTCACGATTTCGCCAGACAAGCAAGACATCGAGATCCAAGTCAACATCACCGAAGGCCAGCGCTATGTGGTCTCCAGTGTGCGCCTGGAAGGAGACTTTCTGGGGCGCGAGGACGAATTCAAATCCCTGGTCACGATCAAGCCCGGGGAGCCGTACAACGCCGACCAGGTGGCCGACACCAGCAAGGCGTTCTCAGAATTTTTTGGCCGCTTTGGCTTTGCTTTTGCGCGCGTGGAGGCCCTTCCAGACATCGACCGTGAAAAAGGCCGGGTGGCGGTGGTATTGCAGGCAGAACCCACCCGTCGGGTCTATGTGCGTCGCATTCAAGTGAGCGGCAACAACCGCACCCGTGACGAAGTGATTCGCCGCGAATTTCGCCAATACGAGGCCTCCTGGTATGACAGCGAGAAGATCCGTCTGTCCCGCGACCGAGTGGATCGCTTGGGCTTCTTCACCGAGGTCAATGTCGAGACCCAAGAGGTCCCAGGCTCGCCCGACCAGGTGGATTTGGTGATCAACGTGGCCGAAAAGCCTACGGGCTCCTTGCAGCTGGGCCTGGGATTCTCCAGCGCTGAAAAGGCGGTGCTCTCGTTCGGCATCAAGCAAGAAAACTTCCTTGGTTCAGGCAACTACCTGGGGATTGATGTCAACACCAGCAAGTACCGCCGGACCATTGTTTTCAGCACCACCGATCCGTACTTCACGCAGACGGGCATTTCGCGGACCCTGGATTTCTACCACCGTACCGACCGTCCCTACCAGTTCCAGGGCGGTGATTACCGCCTCGTCACTACCGGCGGAGGCTTGCGGTTCGGCGTGCCTTTCACCGAAGTGGACACCGTCTTTGTCGGTGGTGCTTTGGAGCAGACCCAAATCAATGCGGGTACCAACATTCCTGCGGCGTACCTGGCTTATGCAGACACTTATGGCGCGACCAGCCAGTCTGTCCCGTTGACGCTGGGATGGTCGCGCGACGATCGGGACAGCGCCTTGGCGCCCAGTCGGGGCCGTTTCCAGCGGCTCAATTCGGAGTGGTCCGTTGCGGGGGACGCGCGCTACGTGCGAGCCAACTACCAATACCAGCAGTACGTGCCCTTGAGCCGCCGCTTCACCATCGCCTTCAATGGCGAACTGGGTTTGGGTAAAGGCTTGAATGGACGCCCTTATCCGGTGTTCAAACATTTCTTCTCGGGTGGGCTGGGTTCGGTGCGTGGTTTTGACCAAGGGACTTTGGGTCCACGCGACATCACAGGTTCCTGGTTGGGCGGTCCCAAGAAGGTGACCCTGAACGCCGAACTTATCACTCCCTTTCCAGGAGCGGGTAACGACCGTACCTTGCGTATGTTCACGTTCCTCGATGTTGGTAACGTCTTTGCCGAGCATGAAAAGATCGACTTTGGTGTGATGCGGGCTTCCGCTGGCTTCGGTGTGAGCTGGATCTCCCCACTCGGTCCTTTGCGTTTGGCCTTCGCCCAGCCCGTCCGCAAATTTGCGGGCGATAGAATCCAAAAATTGCAATTCCAAATTGGAACCTCTTTCTAATGATGTCCTTGTCCCGTCATTTTTCCCTGGCATTGATCCTTGGTGCCCTCTCCGTGGGTGGTTTGGCGCAAGCCCAAGAGTTCAAAGCCGGCTTTGTCAATACCGACCGTATCTTCCGGGAAGCCAACACTGCCAAAGCAGCCCAGGCCAAATTGGAGCAAGAGTTCTCGCGCCGCGAAAAAGAGCTCATCGACATGGGCAATCGCCTGAAGGCCGACACCGAGAAGTTCGAACGTGACGCCCCCACCATGGCCGAGAGTCAGCGTGCGTCCCGCCAGCGCCAACTGGTGGACCAGGACCGCGATTTCCAGCGCAAGCGTCGTGAGTTCCAGGAGGACCTGAGCGCCCGTAAAAACGAAGAACTGGCCCAGGTGCTTGACCGTGCCAATAAGGTTGTCAAGCAGGTGGCTGAGGCCGAAAAATACGATGTGATTCTCCAAGAGGCGGTTTACATCAACCCCAAGCACGACATCACCGACAAAGTGCTCAAGGCCTTGAACGCTTCCGCAGCGGGCAAGTAAGCGCGCATGTACGAAATGGGTGGCTTGTGAGCGTACGGTTGGGCCAGTTGGTCCAGGAGCTGGGGGGCGAACTTCTCAATGCCGATCCCGACACCCTGATCGCCCGCATTGCGCCCCTGGACACCGCAGGTCCGGATGCTCTCAGCTTTCTGAGCAATCCCCGTTACCAGGCGCAGTTACCGACTTCCAGCGCTGCCTGCGTCATCGTTGCTCCCGCATTCCGTACGGTGGCGGTGGCCCGGGGGGGATGCATCGTGGTGGACGATCCCTACGGCTACTTTGCCCGTGTTACCCAATATTGGCGGCGCCAGAGCCGGCCATTACCGCCCCAAGGGGTTCATCCCTCTGCGGTGGTGGATCCACAAGCGACCATTGACCCCACCGCCTGGATCGGTCCCTTGTGCGTGGTCGAGCGTGGTGCCCGCATTGGAGCCAAAACGGTGCTGAAATCCCGCGTTATCGTGGGTGAAGACTGCCAGATTGGCGAGCGTTGCATTGTTCATCCGGGCGTGGTCATCGGAGCGGACGGTTTTGGCTTTGCACCCGCGCAGGGCGCCTGGCTCAAGATCGAGCAGCTTGGCGCAGTTCGCATCGGCAACGATGTGGAGATTGGTGCCAATACCTGCATTGATCGGGGTGCGCTGGGTGACACCATCATCGAAGATGGCGTCAAGCTCGACAACCTTATCCAAATCGGTCACAACGTGCGGATTGGCCGCCACTCCGCGCTGGCGGGGTGTGTGGGCGTTGCGGGCAGCGCGGCCATTGGTGCCCATTGCACCGTGGGCGGCGGGGCTGTGATCCTCGGGCATCTGACCTTGGCCGATCGTGTTCACGTCTCTGCGGCCACGGTCGTGACCCGTTCGATTGCCAAGCCTGGCCAGTACACTGGCGTGTTCCCCCTCGAAGAAAATGCGAAGTGGGAGAAAAACGCCGCCACACTCAAGCAGCTACATGGCCTGCGCGATCGCATCAAGTCGCTCGAACACGCCGTGCACGACAAGTCGAACACCAAAGAACAACCATGATGGATATCCACCACATTCTTAAGCAACTGCCGCACCGCTATCCATTTTTGTTGGTGGACAAGGTGATCGAACTGGAGCGCAACACCCGCATCCAGGCCATCAAGAACGTCACTTTCAATGAGCCTTATTTCATGGGCCATTTCCCGGGGCGCCCGGTGATGCCCGGTGTGCTCATTCTCGAAGCCTTGGCGCAGGCGGCTGGCTTGTTGGCTTTCGATGCCATGGGTCAAGTGCCCGATGAAAACAACATTTATTACTTCGTTGGTATCGATGGCGCACGCTTCAAGCGCCCCGTGGAGCCAGGCGACCAGTTGCTGCTGACCATCACCATTGACCGCGTACGCGCTGGCATCTGGAAGTTCAAGGGCGTGGCCACGGTCGGCGACGAAGTGGCCTGCGAAGCCGAACTGATGTGCACCATGCGTGCGGTTGGTTGATCCTGCCGGGAACGACGCTGTGTGCCTGATCCATCCGACCGCCCTGGTCGATGCCCGTGCCTCGGTACATCCGAGCGTTGCCATCGGCCCCTACGCCGTGATCGGTCCCGAGGTCACAATCGGTGCGGGCACCACGGTGGGCGCGCACTGCGTGATCGAAGGTCGCACCACCATCGGCCAGGACAACCGGATCTTTCAATTCGCCTCCCTGGGCGCCATCCCGCAGGACAAAAAGTACGCTGGTGAACCCACCGAGCTGCGTATCGGTGATCGCAATACGATTCGCGAGTTTTGTACCTTTAACACCGGCACCGTGCAGGACCATGGTGTCACCTCGGTGGGCAATGACAACTGGATCATGGCCTATGTCCACATCGCCCACGACTGCGATGTGGGCAGCCACACCACCTTGGCCAACAACACCACCCTGGCGGGTCACGTTCAAGTCGGCGACTGGGCCACGGTGGGGGGGCTCACGGGCGTACTCCAGCGCATGCGTATTGGCGCCCACACCATGGTGGGCTTTGCCAGCCATGTGGGCAAGGATGTGCCCCCCTTTATGGTGGTCGATGGCAATCCGCTCGCGGTGCGTGGCGTGAACCTGGTGGGCTTGCGCCGCCGTGGCTTTTCCGACCAGCGCATCGCCGCCATCCGCGAAATGCACAAGCTCCTCTACCGCCAAGGGCTGACGCTGGAGCAGGCGCGCACGGCCATTGCCCTGTTGCCCGCCAAAATGCCCGAGGCTGCGCAAGACGTGGCCTTGGTCGATGCCTTCCTGGCCAGCGCTGCCACCGGCATTGCACGCTGAAGGTTCAGGGTATGGGCACTGCGCCACGCATCGCCATGGTGGCGGGCGAAACTTCTGGGGATTTGTTGGCGGGCTTGCTGCTCGATGGCCTGCGGGCCGACTGGCCCGGCTTGCAGGCCGAGGGCATTGGCGGGCCACAGATGGCGCAGCGCGGCTTCGAAGCGCTGTGGTCCTGCGATCGGCTGGCAGTGCATGGCTACAGCTGGGAGCTGGTGCGGCGCCTGGCCGAACTGTTGCGTATCCGCAAACAATTGCGCCAGCGCTGGCTGGTCAACCGCCCCGACGTGTTCATCGGAGTGGATGCGCCCGATTTCAACTTGGGGCTGGAGGCCGCCTTGCGGGCGCAAGGTGTCAAGACTGTCCATTTCGTCTGTCCCTCCATCTGGGCCTGGCGTCCTGAGCGCGTGGAAAAAATCCGGCGCAGCGCCGACCATGTGCTGTGCCTGTTCCCCTTCGAGCCCGCGCTGCTGGAGCGCCACGGTATTCCTGCGACCTATGTTGGGCATCCCCTGGCCAGCGTCATTCCGCTGGTGCCAGACCGCGCTGCAGCACGTGCCCGATTGGGCCTGGCGCTCAACGATGAGGTGTTGGCCGTCCTGCCTGGAAGTCGCTCAGCCGAGGTGCAGTACATCGCGCCAGTGTTCTTTCAGGCGGTTCGCCAGATGCTGGAGGCCAAGCCGCACCTCAAAGCCGTAGTGCCTGCCGTGCCCTCGCTTCAAGCCCGCATTCTCCAACTGGCCACCGAGGCAGGATTGCATGAGCGGATTCAGATCGTCCCGGGCCAATCCCACACGGTGCTGGCTGCGTGCGACGCCACCCTGATCGCCAGTGGTACTGCCACGCTGGAGGCCGCCTTGTTCAAGCGCCCCATGGTGATCGCCTACCGCATGCACCCTTGGAGCTGGCGCCTCATGCGCCGAAAGCAGCTACAGCCCTGGGTGGGACTACCCAACATCCTGTGCGAATCTTTTGTTGTCCCTGAACTGCTCCAGGACGATGTCACGCCCGCGCGCCTGGCCGAAGCTACTTTGGAGTGGCTGGATGCGCGCACCCAGGATCCAGCGAAGCTGGTGTCACTGGAGCGGCGGTTCACCGAATTGCACCAGCGTCTGCTGCGCAACACCTCCGAATTGGCCGCCCATGCGATCCAGACCGTCCTTGCTGCCTGAAGTGGCTCAGGTGTGCCTGCCCTGGCATTCCCCGGGTCTCCTGGCCGGGGTGGACGAGGCTGGTCGGGGTCCCCTGGCTGGGCCTGTGGTGGCGGCCGCTGTGATCCTCGACGAATGTCAGCCCATTCATGGCTTGGCCGATTCCAAAAAGCTGACAGCCGCGCGCCGCGAAGTCCTCTACGACGAAATCCGTGCCAAGGCCCTGTGTTGCAGCATCGCCGAAGCCAGCGTGGAGGAGATCGACCGCCTCAACATTCTCCAGGCGACCTTGCTCGCCATGCGTCGCGCGGTGGAAGGCTTGCGCCTGCGTCCAGCGCGTGTACTGATTGACGGTAACCGGATTCCTGTGCTGGACATTCCTGCCGAAGCGATCGTCAAGGGTGATGCGCTGGTTGCTGCCATCTCGGCCGCGTCGATCCTGGCCAAGGTCCATCGTGATCGCTGGTGCCGTGAAATCCACCAGGACTTCCCTGACTACGGTTTTGCGACCCACAAGGGCTACGGCACTGCCATGCATCTGGCGGCCTTGCAGGCTTTGGGGCCTTCTATCCACCATCGGCGCAGTTTTGCACCGGTGGCCCGTGCCCAGCACCGTGTTTAAGTTTTGTTCATGGCTTCTGCGTCCCCTTCAGTGATCCACATCCACTCGCGCGACAACGCCCTGGTCAAGGACCTGCGCCGTCTGGCCCAGGACAGCACGGCCTACCGCAAGCAGGGGCGGCTGTGGCTGGAAGGCGACCACCTTTGCCGTGCAGCCCTGGCGCGAGGCAAGACACCTTTGGTGGCGGTTTTTTCCGAGTCTTTTTGGCCTCTAGCCCCCAAAAAATGGGCGGAAGTAGCTCCTAAAGTGATAGTGCTGGCGGACGCCGTCTTCGCCAGCATCAGCGGTCTGGAGTCCCCCGCCCAGATGGGCTACGTCATGCCCTTGCCGCTGGAGTCTGCGCCGCAGCCTGGCCTGGCCGCCGTGGTGCTGGACCGTGTACAGGATGCCGGTAATGTCGGCTCGATCTTGCGCAGTGCGGCAGCGTTCGGTTTTGGCCAGGTGCTGGCGCTCAAAGGCACAGCGGCACTGTGGTCGCCCAAGGTCTTGCGGGCGGGCATGGGAGCGCACTTTGGACTGCACCTCGTCGAGGGCTTGGCGGTGGAAGATCTGCAGGCCCTAAGCCTTCCCTTGCTGGTCACCAGCTCCCACCAGGGCGACCTCTTACACCAAGCCCTACTGCCCTGGCCTTGTGGCTGGGTCATGGGGCATGAAGGGCAGGGCGTCTCGCCCGCGCTGGAGGCGCTGGCCAGCCAACACATCCGCATTGCCCAGCCTGGCGGTGAGGAGTCTCTCAACGTCGCTGCCGCCGCAGCGATTTGCCTGCATGCCAGCGTAGCCATGCGCTGAGGGGGCTGGACGCACTACCTGTGGTCCCTGACATTTGCCTTGCGTCTTCCTTTGCTGCATTGCAGCAATCAGGGTAAACACCCGTCCCAAGGCTATAATTCACGGCTTTTCTCGCAACAGCGTCGCCCGATCGCCCCCAAAGCAATAACCCTTCTGAGAGCAGCCGCTGGCACTCGTTTGCGAGTGGCCGCAGGCGCCGGGCGACCGTAACCCTTCCGGAGAACCCAGTGCTCTTGTCTCTTCAGGGAAACTT
>CAZQXQ010000031.1:0-20707 GCA_964597235.1 uncultured Burkholderiaceae bacterium
CCACGGTGATGGAGCGCCTGCTGGACGACCTGAGCTTCGAGGCCGCCCACCGCAGCGGGCAGGCCGTGCAGGTCGATGCCGCCTACGTGGACCAGCGTCTGCAAAGCCTGAGCCAGAACGAAGATTTGTCGCGTTACATTTTGTGAATTGCAGTGCTGCGGCATGGATTCGAACCATGCCGATCCGGCTAAGTTCTTCATTTCCTTGGAAATTCTGGTGACTGGTAAGTCTTTCTAAGTCGTTGATTTCATTGAAAAACTTTTCGGGCCTGCGCTTGAGGTTAGGGCTTTTCCTGATAAAGTTGCAGGAAGTGTCAAAAAGTGGTGAAAAGTGCATGGAGTTGCAAAAAAGCAACACCTTGCTGGGTCCCGCTGAACAATGCCATGAACGTGGCGATCAACGCCATGGGCCAGGTATTGGTGTCGCCTGAGTGACTGGGGGCAGCTGGCATCACCAAAGACACGATGCTGCTTGGCATGGGCAACCATTGCGAGCTCTGGGACAAAGTCATGTACGAGGCGGAAGAGGCCGAAGCCATGCAGGGCGAGATGCCCGCAGTCCTTCAGGACTTTTCTTTTTAGAGGTTGGCGTGACGCCCCCTTTGCAACACACCACCGTCCTGCTGGACGAAGCCGTCGATTCCTTGCTGGCTGCGGCCGGCCCGGCGCCGTCCGGGCTGTGGGTCGATGCGACCTTTGGCCGGGGGGGGCACAGTCGGCGGATCCTGGAGCGATTAGGACCGCAGGGCCAGTTGGTGGCGTTCGACAAGGACCCCGAAGCCATCGCCGCCGCAACGCGCATCGCCGATGCGCGTTTTTCGATTCGGCACCAGGGTTTTCGCGATCTGGGCGAACTGGAGCCCGGCTCGGTCTCGGGCGTGCTGATGGACATTGGCGTGAGCTCGCCGCAGATCGACAGCCCCGAGCGGGGGTTTAGTTTCCGTTTTGATGGCCCGCTGGACATGCGCATGGACCCTACGCGCGGCGAGAGCGTGGCCGAATGGCTGGCCACAGCCGAGCAGGGCCAGATAGCCGAGGTCATCCGTGACTATGGCGAGGAGCGCTTTGCCGGCCCGATCGCCAAGGCCATCGTGGCGCGGCGCCAACAGCAGGGCACCCCGCGCACCACGGCCGAACTGGCCGATCTGGTCGCCAGCGTCGTCAAGACCCGCGAGGCGGGGCAACATCCGGCCACCCGCACCTTCCAGGCCTTTCGCATCTTCATCAACGCTGAGCTGGACGAGCTGCAGCAGGCGCTCGATGCCAGCCTGCAGGTGCTGCGTCCGGGGGGGCGGTTGGTGGTGATCAGCTTCCATTCGCTGGAAGACCGCATCGTCAAACAGTTCATCGCCCGCCATTCCAAAGAGGTGTATGACCGCCGCATGCCCTTTGCTGCGCCGCAGCCGATGAAGCTGGTGGCCCTGGACCGCGTCAAGCCCAGCGAAGCCGAGGTGGCCGCCAACCCGCGTGCACGCAGCGCCATCATGCGGGTGGCTGAGCGCACCAGCGTGCCGGCATGAATCGGCTGGTGAGGGCCTTTCCATGATCCGCGTGAATTTGGTGCTTTTGGTGGGTGTCGTGGTCACGGCCATGGTGGTCGTCCACACCCAGTACGAGTCGCGCCGCCTGTTCACCGAGCTGGACCGTGCCATGACCGAGGCCCGCCGCCTGGAGACTGAACACCAGCGCCTGCAGGTGGAAAAACGCGCCCAGGCCACTTCGCTGCGCGTGGAAAAGATGGCCCGGGAGCGTCTGCAGATGCGTCCCATCACGCCTGCCATTACCCAATATGTGGCCGAGCCCACATTGCCGCCCCAGCCCCTGCCTGTGTCCGGAGTGCGCCCATGAGCCGCCACAGCGTGCGCTATTCGTCCAGCCCCTTGCTGGCGAGCAAGACGCCGGTCTGGCGCAGTAAATTCATCGTGGGCGTGATCGCGCTGGGTTTTGCCGGCCTGGGTGTGCGCGCGGCCTATGTGCAGGTGTTTGGCAATGCGTTTTTCCAGCGTCAGGGTGAAGTCCGTTTTGCCCGTACGCTGGAGTTGCCCGCCAACCGCGGCAAGATCCTGGACCGCAATGGCCTGATCCTGGCGTCCAGCGTGCCAGCCGCCAGCATCTGGGCCATTCCCGAGGATGTGGAACAAGAGCGTCCCGAAGTCCAGGCCAAGCTGCGCCAGCTCGCCCAGCTGATGGAAATGCCCTATGCCGACCTGATGACCAAGCTGGCGGATGAGGACAAGACCTTCGTCTGGATCAAGCGCCAGCTCGACTGGGAGGTTGGCAAGCAGATTGCCGAACTCGACATCAAGGGCATCTACCAGCGCAAGGAATACAAGCGCCAATACCCCGAGGGCGAGGCCGCCGCGCATGTGGTGGGCTTCACCAACGTCGAGGACAAGGGCCAGGAAGGCATGGAGCTGGCCTTCAACCAGCAGCTGTCTGGCAAGGCGGGCTCTCGCCGCGTGATCAAGGACCGCCTGGGCCGGGTGGTGGAAAGCGTGGGCGACACCATTCCCCCTGTCGATGGCCGCGATCTGCAGCTGTCGATTGACAGCAAGGTGCAGTTCTTTGCCTATCAGAAGCTGCGTGACCAGGTCCTGGCGCACAAGGCCAAAGCTGGCAGCGTGGTGGTGATGGACGCCCACACGGGCGAGCTGCTCGCACTGGCCAACTACCCCAGCTATGTGCCCGACAAGCGCCAGAACCTGACGGGCGAGCAGCTGCGCAACCGGGCGCTGACCGATGTGTTCGAGCCCGGCTCCACCATGAAGCCCTTCACGGTGGGCATCGCGCTGGAGACGGGTCGCGTCAAGCCCGAGACCGTGATCGATACCTCGGGCGGGCGCATCACCATTACCGGATCGACCATCACGGACACCCACAGTTATGGTGCACTCACCGTGGAGGGCGTGATTCAGAAATCTAGCAACGTCGGCACGACCAAGCTGGCCATGCAGATGGCCCCGCGCGAGATGTGGGAGACCTTCTCCGCCGCCGGTTTTGGCCAAAAGCCCCAGCTCGCCTTCCCTGGAGCGGTGGCGGGGCGGCTGCGGCATTACAAGACCTGGCGCCCGATCGAGCAGGCCACCATGTCCTATGGGTACGGCCTGTCGGCCAGCCTGTTTCAGATGGCGCGCTCCTACACCGTCTTTGCCAATGGTGGCCTGGTGATTCCGGCGACCATGCTCAAGAGCGACAAACCTGCCGTGGGCGTGCCGGTGTTTTCCGAGCGCACCGCCGACCAGGTGCGCAAGATGCTGCAAATGGCCGCCGGCCCGGGCGGTACCGGCCAAAAGGCGCAGACCGTGGGCTATTCGGTCGGCGGCAAGTCCGGTACGGCCCGCAAGCAGGTGGGCAAGAGTTACGCCATTGGCAAGTACCGCGCCTGGTTCACGGGCGTGGCCCCGATCGACAAGCCCCGCATCGTCGTGGCCGTGATGATCGACGAGCCCAGCAACGGTGTCTATTACGGCGGCGCGGTGGCGGCGCCGGTGTTCAGCGAGGTCGTGCAGCAAACCCTGCGCCGCATGGGCGTGGCCCCCGACGTGGACGTCAAGCCCCTGATCGTCTCCAACCCAGCCGAGGAATCGCTGTGATCCAGACCCTGCACCACCCCCAGGACATCGTGAACTGGCTGCGCGCGCGCATGGCCGGCGCCGGCACCCTGCAGACCGACAGCCGCCAGGTCCGCCCCGGTGACGCCTTCATCGCCTGGCCGGGTGCTGCCACCGATGGCCGCCGCCATGTGGCCGATGCCCGGGTGCGTGGCGCCGTGGCCTGCCTGGTCGAGGCCGAAGGCCTGGACGCCTTTGGCCTGGACGGCGACGACCTGTGTGCCATTCCAGGCCTCAAGGCCGCCACCGGCCTGATCGCGGATCGCTGGTTTGACCAACCCAGCCAGCAGTTGGACGTGCTGGCCGTGACCGGCACCAATGGCAAGACCAGCACCACCTGGTGGCTGG
Source organism: uncultured Burkholderiaceae bacterium (assembly GCA_964597235.1). GTDB lineage: Bacteria > Pseudomonadota > Gammaproteobacteria > Burkholderiales > Burkholderiaceae_C > CAYZPX01. The sequence continues at coordinate 3,959 of CAZQXQ010000031.1, forward strand.
CCCATGCGCTCAATGCGCTATCAAAAGATGAGCATATTCCGCAGGCTTGGTGCGGCTTGGTGGGCACTTTGGGCATTGGAACCCTGTCGGCGCTGGAGGACACGGGCCTGACCACCCCCGACCCGGTGCGCCTGCAGCGCTGTTTCCGCCAGTTGCGCGACCAGGGCCTGGGCGCCTGCGCCATCGAGGCTTCGTCGATCGGCTTGGCCGAACACCGGCTGGCCGGCACCCGCATCCGCACCGCGGTGTTCACCAATTTCACGCAGGACCACCTGGATTACCACGCCAGCATGGACGCTTATTGGCAGGCGAAGCGTGCCCTGTTCGACTGGCCCGGCCTGCAGGCCGCCGTGGTGAATGTGGACGACTCGGCCGGCGCCGAGCTGCACGCCGAGCTGCAAGGCCGGGGCCTGGACTTGTGGAGCGTCTCCGCCCAGGGCCCCGCGCGCCTGATGGCGCAAGACATTCGCTGGACCGATCAGGGCCTGGGCTGCACCGTGGTCGAGGGCGATGAACGCCTGCCGCTGGCCACCACGCTGGTCGGCGACTTCAACCTGCTCAACCTGCTGGGCGTGATTGCCACGCTGCGCACCCTAGGCATTTCGCTGGCGCAGGCCGTGGCCGCCTGCGCACAGCTGGCTCCGGTGCCCGGTCGCATGGAATGTCTGGCCACCCCGGGTCAGCCTCTGGTGGTGGTGGATTACGCCCACACCCCCGACGCGCTGGACAAGGCCCTGCGGGCGCTGCGTCCCCTGGCCCAGGCGCGTGGCGGGGAGCTGGGCTGCGTGTTCGGCTGCGGCGGCGACCGCGATGCCGGCAAACGCCCGCAGATGGGCGCCATCGCCCAGCGCGAGGCCGACTGGGTGGTGCTGACCAGCGACAACCCGCGCAGCGAAGACCCCGCGCAGATCCTGCACCAGATCCTGCAAGGCACCATCGCTGGCGAGACCGTCCGCGTCGAGCCCGACCGGGCCGCCGCCATCGCGCTGGCCGTGGCCGATGCCGACCCCGCCGACGTGCTGCTGATCGCCGGCAAGGGCCACGAGCCCTACCAGGAGATCGCTGGCGTGCGCCGCCCCTTCTCTGACCAGGCCTGCGCCCTGCAGGCCCTGCAGGCCCGAGCCACCGCGCAACCTTCTTCGGCCTCGGCCCCATGACCATGATGATGACCTTGCAACAGGCGCAGGACTGGATCCAGCGCTGCATTCCCGACAGCCGCCTGGTGGGCGAGGGCGCCACCCCGCTGATCCGCGTGCACACCGATACCCGCAGCCTGCAGCCGGGCGACCTGTTCGTCGCGCTCAAGGGCGAGCGCTTTGACGCCAACGCCTTCCTGCCCCAGGCCCGTGACGCGGGTGCGGTGGCGGCCCTGGCCCATGGCGGCTTGGCCGCAGCGGGATTGCCCGGCATCGAGGTGCCTGACACCCTGGCCGCCCTGGCCGCGCTGGCGGCTGGCTGGCGAGCGCAGTTCCAAATCCCGCTGATCGCTGTGACCGGCAGCAACGGCAAGACCACCGTCACGCAGATGATCGCGTCCATCCTCGCGGCCCATGCCGGCGAGGCGGCGCTGGCCACCCGGGGCAACCTGAACAACGCCATCGGCGTGCCGCAGACCCTGCTGCGCCTGACGGCCCAGCACCGCATCGGTGTGGTCGAGCTGGGCATGAACCACCCCGGCGAGATCGCCTACCTGGCCGATCTGGTCCGGCCCACGGTCGCCCTGGTCAACAACGCCCAGCGCGAGCACCTGGAGTTCATGCACACGGTGGACGCCGTGGCCGCCGAGAACGGCGCCGTGTTGGCGTCCCTGCCCGAGGATGGTGTGGCCGTCTTCCCGGCCGACGATGCCTATGCGCCGCTGTGGCGCGGCTTGGCTGGTGCGCGCCGCTGTAGCACCTTTGGCCCCGGTGGTGAGGTGGACGCCACCGAGGCCCGCTGGACCCAGGGTGCCTGGACCGTCGTCGTGCAGACCCCGGCGGGCAGCGCCCAATTCCGCCTGCACATTGCCGGCCGGCACAACGTGCGCAATGCGCTGGCTGCGACTGCCTGTGCGCTGGCCGCAGGTGTTCCGCTGGACGCTGTGGTCCGTGGCCTGGAGACCTTTGCGCCAGTGCAGGGCCGCTCGCGCGCCTTTGCGCTGGCCTGGGGCGGCCGCGAAATCACCGTGGTGGACGACAGCTACAACGCCAACCCCGATTCGGTGCGCGCCGCCATCGCGGTTCTGGCCGAGTTGCCTGCACCGCAATTGTTGGTGCTGGGGGACATGGGCGAGGTGGGCGACCAGGGCCCGGCCTTCCATGCCGAGGCAGGCACGGAGGCCAAGGCGGCGGGCATTCCCCAGCTGATGGCCCTGGGTGCGTTGGCAGAGCACGCCGTGGCGGTCTTTGAGGGCGCGCGGCATTTCAAGGACATGGCCACGCTGCAAGCTGCGGTGTGTGCGGCGCTGCCCCAGGTGGGCAGCGTGCTGGTGAAGGGATCGAGGTTCATGAAAATGGAACAGGTGGTGGCTGCCATGACCGCCGCCGCAGCGCAGCAGGCCGAGCTGGCCACATCGGCCAATGCCCCGGAGGCCACATGCTCCTGATCCTGGCGCAGTGGCTACAGGGACTGTCGCCCGAATTTGGCTTTTTCCGGGTCTTTCAGTACCTGACCTTCCGCGCGGTGATGGCGGCGATGACCGCGCTCTTGATAGGCGTGGTGGCGGGCCCCAAAGTGATCCGCGTGCTCAGCGCGCTCAAGATTGGCCAGCCCATCCGTGGCTATGCCATGCAGTCGCACCTCTCCAAGAGCGGCACGCCCACCATGGGCGGGGTACTGATCCTGCTGTCGATTGCCATTTCCACGCTGCTGTGGTTTGACCTGTCCAACCGCTTTGTCTGGATCGTGCTGATCGTCACGCTGGGCTTCGGGGCCATTGGCTGGGTGGACGACTGGCGCAAGGTGGTCAACAAGGACCCTGAGGGCATGCGCTCGCGCGAGAAGTATTTTTGGCAGTCGCTGATCGGTATCGTCGCGGCGCTGTACCTGGCCTTCAGCATTTCAGAGAGCTCCAACGCCAAAGTGTGGGAGCTGTTCTTGAACTGGGTGAAGTCCGGCTTCTCGCTGGATTTGCCGCCCCAGGCCGGGCTGATGCTGCCGTTCTTTAAGGAGGTCAGTTACCCGCTGGGCGTGCTGGGCTTCGTGATCCTGACCTACCTGGTCATTGTGGGTGCCAGCAATGCGGTGAACCTGACCGATGGCCTGGACGGTCTGGCCATCATGCCGGTGGTGATGGTGGGCTCGGCCCTGGGCGTGTTCGCCTATGTGACGGGCAGTTCGGTCTATTCCAAATACCTGTTCTTTCCGCACATTCCGGGTTCGGGCGAGTTGCTGATTTTTTGTGCGGCCATGGCCGGTGCGGGTCTGGCTTTCCTGTGGTTCAACGCCCATCCGGCCCAGCTCTTCATGGGCGACGTGGGCGCTCTGGCCTTGGGCGGTGCCTTGGGAACCGTGGCCGTGATCGTGCGCCAGGAGATCGTGCTGGCCATCATGGGCGGCATCTTTGTCGTGGAAGCGCTGTCGGTGATGGTGCAGGTCAGCTGGTTCAAGTACACCAAGAAAAAATACGGCGAGGGCCGGCGCATCCTCAAGATGGCGCCCCTGCACCACCATTTCGAGAAAAGCGGCTGGAAAGAAACCCAGGTGGTCGTGCGCTTCTGGATCATCACCATGCTGCTGTGCCTGATCGGCCTGTCCACCCTGAAACTGCGATGAGCCAGCCCACTTCCTTGCTCCCTGAACCGACGGGTGCTGCGCCTGCCGAGGGCGTGGCCCTGGTCCCTTCGGACGCTTCCCCGATGTCTCCCGAGCCCGCTGCGGTGACGCTGCCGGTGGGCCTCGGCGCCGCCGAGGAGGCCGCTGCGTTTGTCGCGCAGCTTTTTGCCGAGATGGCCGCGCCGGAAGCGCCGTCCGAGACCGCACTGCCGACGCCCGAAGCCCCCGAAGTGTCCGCCGAAGTCTCCTTGCAGTCTGAGCCTCTGGCCGAGCAGCCCTGGCCCCTGCAGGGCAAGCAGGTGCTGGTGCTGGGCCTGGGCGCTTCGGGCCTGGCCATGGCGCGCTGGGCCGTGCGCTGCGGCGCGCAGGTCACGGTGGCCGACACCCGTTCCGCGCCGCCGCAACTTGCCCTCCTGCAGCAGGAACTGCCCCAGGTGCGCTTTGTGGCCGGGCCGCTGGATGCCTCGCTGATCGACGGGCAGGGCGTGCAGGCGGTGTACCGCTCGCCTGGATTGAGCCCCGCTGCCATCGCGGGCGTGGTGCATGCTGCCCATGCCATCGGCCTGCCGGTGGGCGGAGAGCTGAGCCTGTACGCCAGCGCGCTGCAGCATTTGCGCCAGACCCAGGGCTATGCCCCGGCGGTGCTGGCGATCACCGGTACCAACGGCAAGACCACCGTCACCTCGCTGACCGGCCAGCTGGTGGCCCGCTGCGGCAAGACCGTGGCCGTGGCCGGCAACATCGGCCCGACCCTGCTTGACACCCTGGCCCAGCATCTGGATGCCGGCACGCTGCCCGAGGTCTGGGTGCTGGAGCTGTCCAGCTTCCAGCTCGATGCCAGCGACGGCTTTGAACCCACGGCCGCCACGGTGCTGAACATCACCCAGGACCATCTGGATTGGCATGGCGATCTACCCGCCTACGCGGCGGCCAAGGCCCGGATTTTTGGCGACCAGGGGCTGATGGTGCTCAACCGGGAAGACCCCCTGGTGATGCAGATGCTGCCCGAGCCGGTGCGCGTCAAGCTGCAAAAGCCGCAGCTGCGCGCCCATGTGACGTTTGGTGGCGATTTGCCGCAGCGTCCCGGCGACTTTGGCATCGAAGTGGTTGCCGGGATGCCTTGGCTGGTGCGTGCCCATGTCAGCGACGAAACCCGCAAGCGCGCTAAGACCGAGGTCGAGGAACTGCACCTGCAGCGCCTGATGCCCGCCGATGCGCTGCGTATCCGTGGCCGGCACAACGCGCTGAACGCCCTGGCCGCGCTGGCCTTGGCCACAGCGGCTGGTTGCGCGTTGGCGCCCATGCTCTACGGCCTGCGCGAGTACCGGGGCGAGCCGCACCGGGTCGAGCCGGTGGCGCTGATCAACGGGGTCGAGTATTTCGACGACAGCAAGGGCACCAATGTGGGTGCCACGGTGGCTGCGCTCAACGGCCTGGGTCCGGAGCGGCGCCTGGTCGTCATCTTGGGCGGCGATGGCAAGGGCCAGGATTTCACGCCGCTGGCTGCGCCGGTGGCGCGCTATGTGCGCGCGGCGGTACTGATCGGCCGCGATGCCCCGCAGCTCCGCGCGGCGCTGCAGGACAGCGGCGTCACCCTGGCGGACGCCCAGACCCTGCCCGAGGCCGTGCAGATCGCCGCCACCCAGGCGCAATCCGGGGACGCCGTGCTGCTGTCGCCCGCCTGTGCCAGCTTGGACATGTTCCGTGATTACGCGCACCGTGCCGCCGTGTTCTGCGAGGCCGTGCAGACCCTGGCCGATGCGGCGGGGCAGACCCTGGGGGGGATGGCATGAGCACGCTCTCCAGGCACCGCGCACGGGCCTCCGCCTGGTTTTCTGGCCTGAGCAGCCGGGCAGCCGATGCCTTGCCCGTGCGGGTGACGGGGACGGAATACCGCGAGCAACGCTCGCTGTCTCCGGGGGTGCTGGGCCTGGACCAGGCCCTGATTGGTGTGGTGGTGTTCCTGCTGGCGTTTAGCCTGGTGATGGTGTATTCGGCGTCGATCGCCATGCCGGACAACCCCCGGTTCGGCAAGATTGCCCCCACCCATTTCCTGCTGCGCCATGCCATGGGGATTGGCATGGGTTTTGTCGCGGCCCTGCTGGCGTTCCAGATACCGATGCAAGTCTGGGAGAAGGTGGCCCGGCGGCTGTTCGTGCTGTCGCTGGTGCTGCTGGTCGCCGTGCTGATTCCCGGCATTGGGTCGGTGGTGAACGGCGCCCGGCGCTGGCTGTCGCTGGGCATCATGAATTTCCAGCCCTCGGAACTGGCCAAGCTGGCCGTATTGATTTACGCGGCCGATTACATGGTCCGCAAGATGGAGGTCAAGGAGCGGTTCTTTCGTGCCGTATGGCCCATGGGCGCTGCCGTGGCCGTGGTGGGCGTGCTGCTGCTGGCCGAACCGGACATGGGTGCCTTCATGGTGATTGCCGTGATTGCCATGGGCATCCTGTTCCTGGGCGGGGTGAACGCCAAGATGTTTTTTGCGATTGCGGGGGTGTTGATCAGCGCGTTCGCGGCCATGGTTGCTTTCTCGCCCTGGCGGCGCCAGCGCATCTTTGCCTACTTAGACCCGTTCAGCGAAGAGCATGCGCTGGGCAAGGGTTACCAGCTCACGCATTCTTTGATCGCCATCGGTCGGGGCGAGGTGTTTGGTGTGGGCCTGGGCGGCAGCGTCGAAAAGCTGCACTGGCTGCCAGAAGCCCATACCGACTTTCTGCTCGCCGTGATTGGCGAGGAGCTGGGCCTGGTCGGCGTGCTGGTGCTGATCCTGCTGTTCCTGTGGCTGACCCGCCGCATCATGAACATCGGCCGCCAAGCCATCGTGCTGGACAAGGTGTTCAACGGACTGGTGGCCCAGGGTGTGGCGATCTGGATGGGTTTTCAGGCCTTCATCAACATGGGCGTGAACCTCGGCGCCTTGCCCACCAAGGGTCTGACCCTGCCGCTGATGAGCTTTGGTGGTTCGGCCATTTTGATGAACCTGGTGGCCATTGCCCTGGTGCTGCGCATCGACTACGAGAACAAACTCATGATGCGCAAAGGGGGGCGTTCATGAAAACGACCAAAACCGCGTTGGTCATGGCCGGCGGCACGGGGGGGCATATCTTTCCGGGCTTGGCGGTGGCCGAGGCCCTGCGCGCCCGCGGTTGGCGCGTCCACTGGCTGGGCTCGCCCAACAGCATGGAATCGCGCCTGGTGCCGCCCCGTGGTTTTGCGCTGGAGATCATCGACTTTGGCGGCGTGCGCGGCAAGGGCCTCAAGACCCTGGCCCTCCTGCCCTGGCGACTGGCCCGTGCGTTTTGGCAGGCCCGCCAAGTGGTGCGCCGCGTGCAGCCCGATGTGTTGATTGGTTTTGGCGGCTACATCACCTTCCCCGGTGGGCTGATGGGGCGCCTGGCTGGTAAGCCTCTGGTCTTGCACGAGCAGAACTCGGTCTCTGGCATGGCCAACAAGGTGTTGGCGCGCGTGGCCCAGCGGGTGTTCACGGCCTTCCCCGAAGCCATGCCCCGGGCCGAATGGGTAGGCAACCCCCTGCGTGCCGCCTTCCTGAACCAGCCCGGCCCGGCCGAGCGCTTTGCCGGTCGCACCGGGCCCTTGCGCCTGCTGGTCGTCGGCGGCAGCCTGGGCGCCAAGGCGCTCAACGAGATCGTTCCCCGCGCGCTGGCGCTGCTGCCGCCCGAGCAGCGGCCCCTCGTCACGCACCAGAGCGGCGCTGCCCAGATCGATGCGCTGCGCGCCGAATACGCCCGCGCGGGCGTGGAGGCCACGCTCACCCCCTTTATCGAGGACACGGCCCAGGCCTTTGCCGAGGCCGATCTCATCGTCTGCCGCGCCGGTGCCAGCACGGTCACCGAGATTGCTGCCGTGGGCGCGGCGGCGCTGTTCGTGCCCTTTCCCTATGCGGTGGACGACCACCAGACCACCAATGCCCGCTTTATGGTCGATGCCGAAGGCGGCTGGTTGGTGCAGCAGCGCGATTTGAGTCCTGAAATCTTGTCAGAAATGCTATTAAAAATAGAGCGCACAGCGCTTGTAAACAGGGCGCTCAAAGCCAAAAAGATGCAAAAAATCCACGCCACCGATGCGGTGGTCGCCGCTTGCGAGGAGCTGGCCGCATGAAACACGCCATTCGCCACATCCACTTCGTCGGCATCGGCGGCGCCGGCATGAGCGGCATCGCCGAGGTGCTGTTCAACCTGGGCTATCAGATTTCGGGTTCGGACCTGGTGGACAGCGCCACCGCGCAGCGCCTGAAGGCCTTGGGCATCCAGATCTGCCTGGGGCACGACGCCTCCCACATCGCTGGGGCCGACGCGGTCGTGACCTCTACCGCCGTGAAGGCCGACAACCCCGAAGTGCTGGCCGCCCGAGCCAAGAAGATTCCCGTGGTGCCCCGGGCCATCATGCTGGCCGAGTTGATGCGCCTCAAGCAGGGCATCGCGATTGCTGGCACCCACGGCAAGACCACCACCACCAGCCTGGTCACCAGCGTGCTGGCCGAAGCGGGGCTGGACCCCACCTTCGTGATCGGCGGGCGCCTGAACAGCGCTGGCGCCAATGCCAAGCTGGGCAGCGGGGACCATATCGTGGTCGAGGCGGACGAGTCCGATGCGTCCTTCCTGAACCTGCTGCCCGTGATGGCGGTGGTGACCAACATTGATGCCGACCACATGGAGACCTATGGCCATGACTTTGGCCGGCTCAAACAGGCGTTTGTCGATTTTCTGCACCGCATGCCTTTCTACGGTACCGCCGTGTTGTGTGTCGAGAGCCCGGCGGTGCGCGAGATCCTGGGCGAAGTGACTTGCCCGGTCACCAGCTACGGTTTTGCCGAGGACGCCCAGGTGCGCGCCGTCAACGTGCGCGCCGAGGCTGGCCAGATGCGTTTCACCGTGCAGCGGCGCAATGGCATCACCCTGCCTGATCTGGAGGTGGTGCTGAACCTGGCCGGCGAGCACAATGTGCTCAACGCCCTGGCGGCCATCGCTATTGCCGTGGAGCTGAATATTGCCGACGAGGCGGTTTTGCGCGCGCTGGCCGGCTTCAAAGGCGTGGGCCGGCGCTTTCAGCGCTATGGCGAGCTGCCCACCCGCGATGGCGGACAGTTCACGCTGATCGACGACTATGGTCACCACCCGGTCGAGATGGCGGCCACCTTGGCAGCGGCTCGCGGCGCGTTCCCGGGCCGGCGCCTGGTCCTGGCCTTCCAGCCGCACCGCTACAGCCGCACCCGCGATTGTTTCGAGGATTTCGTCAAGGTCATCGGCCAGGCCGACAGCGTGTTGCTGACGGAGGTCTATGCCGCAGGCGAGTTCCCCCTGGTGGCCGCTGATGGCCGGGCGCTGGCCCGCGCCCTGCGGGTGGCTGGCAAGGTGGAGCCGGTCTTCGTGGATGCGGTGGCGGATTTGCCCCAGGCGATTGCCGACAACGCCCGTGCGGGCGACGTGGTGATGTGCATGGGCGCCGGTTCGATCGGGGCCGTGCCTGGCAAGGTGGTCGAAATGCTACAAAATAGTGAGCTTGCAGCGCGCACAGGGGGGGCGCAATGACCATTTTGGACACCAACATCGATCCACGCAGCCTGGGCAAGGTCGCCGTGCTCATGGGCGGCAGCTCGGCCGAGCGTGACATTTCCTTGCTCTCAGGTCAGGGCGTGCTGCAAGCGCTGCAGGCGCGTGGCGTGGATGCCCATGCCTTTGACCCTGCCCAGCGTGAGCTGGCAGCGCTGAAGCACGAAGGTTTTGACCGCTGCTTTATCGCCTTGCATGGCCGCCACGGCGAGGATGGCACCGTGCAGGGGGCTCTGGAGCTGTTGGGTATTCCCTACACGGGCTCCGGCGTGCTCGCGTCCAGCATCGCCATGGACAAGATCATGACCAAGCGCCTGTGGCGCGCCGAGGGCCTGCCGACCCCCGACTGGCGCATGGTCGCCAGCGCCCAGGACACCGAACAGGCCCTGCGCGATCTGGGCGCGCCGATGATCGTCAAGCCCGCCCGCGAGGGTTCGACCATTGGCCTGACTAAGGTCACCGACCCCGCCCAATGCGCCGAGGCCTATGCGCTGGCCGCCCGCTACGACCCCGAAGTGCTGTGCGAGCAGTTCATTTCCGGTGACGAAACCACTTGCCCTGTGCTGGGCGAGGGGGCCGCTGCGCAGGCCCTGCCAGTGATTCGCATCGTCGCGCCCCAGGGCAACTACGACTACCAGCACAAATACTTTACCGACGACACCCAGTACCACTGCCCCAGCGGCTTGCCCGAGGCCGAGGAGCGCGAGATCCAGCGCATCGTGCTGCAAGCCTTCCGCAGCCTGGGGTGCCGCGGCTGGGCGCGGGCGGACATCATGGTCCGCGCCAGCGACCGCCAGCCTTTCCTGCTGGAAATCAACACCTCGCCGGGCATGACCGGCCACTCGCTGGTGCCCATGTCGGCCCGTGCCGCCGGCATCGGCTACGAAGACCTGTGCCTGGGCGTGTTGGCCCAGGCCACGCTGGACACTCCACCTGGTAGCACCCTGGGAGCGCCCGCCCCATGAATTCCGTGCCCGCACCGCTGGACGTCAAGCTGATGAACATGACCGCGTCGGTCTTGCTCATCGGCCTGCTTCTGGCCGTGCTGGCCCTGACGGTGCGGTGGGCGGTGCACCACCCCGCGTTCGCCATCCGCCGCATCGTGGTGCAGGGGGAAATGGTCCATACCAACGCCATCAGCCTGCGCGCCAATGTGGCCCCCCAACTGGCTGGCAATTTCTTCACCATCGACCTGGCCAGGGTGCGCGAGGCCTTCGAGCAGGTGCCCTGGGTGCGCAGCGCCGTCGTGCACCGTGAATATCCTGGCACTTTGCGCATCCAGCTGCGCGAGCATGAGGCCGCCGCGTACTGGGGCCCCGAGGTGGGCGCCTCTCTGCTCAACACCGATGGCGAAGTCTTCGAGGCCAATACCGGCGACATCGAACAGGATGATCTCCCCCGTTTGCAAGGCCCGGAAGGCCAGTCCCTGGCCGTGTTGCAGATGTACCGCCAGCTCGTTCCCGTGTTTTCTGCGCTGCCGCTGGAGCTGACCGCCCTGCAAGCCACCCCGCGTGGCGGTTGGCGCGCCACCTTTGACAGCGATGCGGTGGTGGAGCTGGGCGGCGGCACCACCGAAGAAGTGCTGGAGCGCAGCCGAAAATTTGTGCAAACATTGGACGAAGTGGTCGGACACTACCGACGTCGTGTCGATGCGCTGGAATCCGCCGATTTGCGCCATGCCGGTGGCTACGCGCTGCGTCTGCGCGGCGTCACGACCTTGGTGGGCGATGCCGCCAACTCCCCAGGGGGCGTTCCCAGAGCCCGTGCGCGTTGATGCCGCGCCGCCCAAGACAAAACAAGGACATACGCGAACATGGTGAAAGAATACAAAGATGTGGTGGTCGGGCTCGACATCGGCACGGCCAAGGTCATGGCGGTGGTGGCCGAAGTGCTGCCCAATGGCGAACTGAAGCTGGCGGGCCTGGGCGTGGCCCCGAGCAACGGCCTCAAGCGTGGCGTGGTCGTGAACATCGATGCCACGGTGCAGAGCATTCAACAGGCCCTCAAGGAGGCCGAGTTGATGGCGGACTGCAAGATCCAGCGGGTCTATACCGGCATCACCGGCAGCCACATTCGCGGGCTCAATTCCAGCGGCATGGTGGCGATCAAGGACCGCGAAGTCACAGCGGCCGATGTGGCCCGCGTGGTGGAAACCGCCAAGGCGATCAATATTTCCTCGGACCAGCGCCTGCTGCTGGTCGAACCGCAGGAGTTCCTGATCGACAGTCAGGATGTCAAGGAGCCGATCGGCATGAGCGGCATCCGGCTGGAAGCCAAGGTGCACATCGTGACCGGTGCCCAGAGCGCGGCCGAGAACATCCTCAAATGTGTGCGCCGCTGCGGCCTGGAGGTCGAACAACTCTTGCTAAACCCTCTGGCGTCGGCCCAGGCGGTGCTGAGTACCGACGAGCGCGAGCTGGGCGTGGCGGTGGTGGACATTGGCGCAGGTACCACAGACGTGGCGATCTTCACCGGGGGCGCTATTCGCTACACCGCCGTGATCCCGATCGCCGGTGACCTCATCACCAGCGACATCGCGATGGCCCTGCGCACCCCCACCAAGGACGCCGAGGACATCAAGGTCGAAAGCGGCTATGCCAAGCAGCTGCTCGCCGCCCCGGACAGCCAGGTCGAGGTGCCCGGATTGGGCGATCGCAGCCCGCGCATGTTGAGCAAGCAGGCCCTGGCCGGCGTGATCGAGCCCCGGGTCGAGGAAATCTTCTCCCTGGTGCAGCAGGTCATCCGTGAGTCGGGCTATGAGGAGGTGTTGTCCTCCGGGATCGTGCTTACGGGGGGCAGTTCGGTGATGCCCGGCATGATCGAGCTGGGCGAAGACATTTTCCTCAAGCCCGTGCGTCGGGGCATTCCCAAATATTCCAGCGCCTTGGCTGACATGGTGGCCCAGCCCCGCGCGGCGACCGTGATGGGCTTGCTTGAAGATGCGCGCCTGGCCCGGATGCGCGGTTTCAAGGTGGCCCAGAAGACGGGTTCGATGAAGAGCGCATTTGGCCGCTTCAAGGACTTCATCGTGGGGAATTTTTAACCATGCGGCCTGCTTTTTGGTGTCTGCGGGCTTGCCCTTTGCGGTTTTTACAGGGACGATGGCGGGGTGCCATCGTCGGATGCGCGTAACGTTTGTTTTTTCACTTTTTTCCTTTTTCGGCAATAGCCAACAGCACAAGAGACCAGGAGCGCGAAGATGCCCATCGACATGATTGAAGCGGAAGAATTTCACCAAGGCACCCAAATCAAGGTCATTGGTGTGGGAGGAGGCGGCAGCAATGCCGTCGAACACATGATTGCCCGCCAGGTGCAGGGCGTGGAATTCGTGTGTGCCAACACCGATGCCCAGGCCTTGAGCCGCAGCGCCGCGCACCGCACCATCCAGCTGGGCCAGAACGGTCTGGGCGCCGGTAGCAAGCCCGACAAGGGCCGTGAAGCCGCCGAGGGCGCCATTGATGACATCAAGGATGCCATCCAGGGCGCCCATATGCTGTTCATCACTGCGGGCATGGGTGGTGGCACGGGGACGGGTGCGGCGCCAGTGATTGCCCGTGTCGCCAAGGAAATGGGCATCCTCACCGTGGGCGTGGTCACCAAGCCGTTTGATTGGGAAGGCAAGCGCCGCATGGCCAACGCCGATGAAGGCCTTTCCGAGCTGGAAGCCAACGTCGATTCCTTGATCGTGGTGCTGAACGAAAAGCTGCTAGAAGTGCTGGGCGACGAAATCACCCAGGACGAAGCCTTTGCCCAAGCCAACGACGTGCTGAAGAACGCTGTGGGCGGCATTGCCGAAATCATCAACGAATACGGCCATGTGAACGTGGACTTTGAAGACGTGCGCACCGTGATGGGCGAGCCCGGTAAGGCCATGATGGGCACCGCCACCGCCAGCGGTCCGGATCGCGCCCGCATCGCCGCCGAGCAGGCCGTGGCCTGCCCGTTGTTGGAAGGCATCGACCTCTCCGGCGCCAAGGGCGTGCTGGTGCTGGTCACAGCCGCCAAGGGCAGCCTCAAGCTGTCTGAGTCGCGTTTGGCCATGAGCACCATCAATGCCTACGCCTCGCCCGACGCGCATGTCATTTACGGCGCCGCCTACGACGATAGCCTGGGCGATGAGATCCGCGTCACCGTGGTGGCCACCGGCCTGTCGCGTCCTAAGGCCCAGCGCCAGACCATGCAGCTGGTGCGCAATGGCACCGACAACATCGCTTACGAAGTGCCCACCACAGCGATGGGCATGGCCAGCGTGGCGGGCAGCTCGGCTCCGATCAGTGGCCGCAGTGTCAGTGATTACGGCAACATGTCGGTGCCCAGCGTCTGGCGCAAGCCCCAGGACCGCACGCTGGCCGCGGCCCGCGTGGATGCGCTGTCTTCGGGCGGCATGGACGACCTGGAAATCCCCGCTTTCCTGCGCAAGCAGGCCGACTGACTCGGTGCGAAGGATCGAAAAGCAGGGGGCGCCTTTGGGCGCCCTTTGTCTTTACCTTTACCGGGCTTTCACACGGCGCACCGTCCAAAACAAGCCCCACCTTTTAAAATCACGCGATGCTTCAGCAACGCACCCTCAAGACCCTGACCCGCGCCGTGGGCGTGGGCCTGCACAGCGGCCAGCGGGTCGAACTGACCTTGCGCCCAGCCCAGCCCGACACGGGCATCGTCTTTCGGCGCGTCGATCTGCCCGAGCCGGTGGACATCCCCATCCGTGCCGAGTCCGTCACCGACACCCGCCTGGCGTCCACGATTTCGGCGGGCGGCGCCAAGGTCCACACCGTCGAGCACCTGATGTCCGCCTGCGCCGGCCTGGGCATCGACAACCTGTATGTGGACATCACCGCCGAGGAAGTGCCCATCCTCGATGGCTCGTCTGCCTCGTTCGTCTTCCTGCTGCAAAGCGCCGGCATCGCGCTGCAAAATGCCCCGCGCCGTTTCATCCGCGTCACCCAGCCCATTGAGGTGCGCGAAGGGCAGGGCGCCCAGGCCAAATGGGCACGCTTGACGCCTTACCACGGCTACAAGCTCAGTTTCGAGATCGACTTTGACCATCCCGCTGTCGATTCGACCGGCCAGCGTTACGAGTTTGACCTGGGGAGCGGCAACTACTGCCGCGACATCGCCCGCGCCCGCACCTTCGGCTTCACCCGCGATGTGGAAATGCTGCGCGCCAACGGCCTGGCGCTGGGTGGCGGCTTGGATAACGCCATCGTGATGGACGACTACAAGGTCCTCAACAGCGATGGCCTGCGCTATGACGACGAGTTCGTCAAGCACAAGATCCTCGATGCCATGGGCGATCTCTACATCCTGGGCAAGCCCCTGCTGGCCGCCTACACCGCCTTCCGCTCCGGCCACGCGATGAACAACCAGTTGCTGCGTGCGCTGCTGGCCCAGCCCGAGGCCTGGGAAGAGGTCACCTTCCAGGACGAGCGCCTGGCGCCCCAGGGTTTTGCACTGCCGGCGCGCGCCTGGTAAGCCCATCACCATCCCTCACGCCCGATGACCCTGGTTCGTGCCCTGGTCCTGCTGCTCTTGCTGGCAGCCATCGTGCTGTTCGGATTGCATGCGCTTACCGGCCGCTCGCATTTCAAGCGCTGGGGCTTGGCGATCATGCGTTGGACCATCGGCGCGCTGCTGGTCTTTTTCGCGGTGATGTTTGCCGATCGCCTGCGCTAGCGGCGGCGGGCCTTCGCCTATACTGCCGCCTGCTCCGGGGTGTGCTGACGCGCTGAGATGCAGACGGCCTGAACCACAGGTGACGCTGCGAACCCGACGAACTTGATCCGGTTCATACCGGCGGAAGAAGAGCCGATCCCCTTGCCCCGGGCTGCAATGGCCCGGCGGCAGCCGCCCCAACCCTGCGGGCGGTGGCGCAGATCCTTTTCCGGAGCAATCCCCCCCGGAACCTTTGGAGACCTGCCCATGAATGCCCCCGACACCCTGGCCCGCGAGAAATTTGCCGACCTGCTGGCGCTGACCCGCGAGCCCTTTCCCGCCTCTACCAAGGCCTACCTGCCCGGCCAGATCCATCCCGAACTGCGCGTGCCCGTGCGCGACATCGCACTCACCAACGGCGAGGTCGTCAGCGTCTATGACACCTCCGGCCCCTACACCGACCCCAAGGCGCTGATCGACGTGCGCAAGGGCCTGGCCAGCGTGCGCGGCGCCTGGATCGAGGCACGCGGCGACAGTGAGATTTACACCGGCCGCCCCCCCGTGGCCCTGGACGACGGCCAAAAGAGCGACGATGCCACCCGCCTGGCCCAACTGCGCGCCGAGTCCGCCGGCCTGCAGCGTCCGCCCCGCCGTGCCAAGGCCGGCGGCAACGTCAGTCAGATGCACTACGCCCGTAAGGGCATCATCACCCCCGAGATGGAGTACGTCGCCATCCGCGAAAACGGCAAGCGCGAGTGGATGGCTCAGTACCAGCAAGACCAGGCCCGCGAGCAGCGCCTGATCGGCAACCCCATGGGCGCCAGCATCCCGAAAATCATCACGCCCGAATTCGTGCGCGACGAGGTGGCCCGGGGCCGCGCCATCATCCCCGCCAACATCAACCATCCCGAAGTTGAGCCCATGGCGATTGGCCGCAACTTCCTGGTGAAGATCAACGCCAACATCGGCAACTCCGCCGTCACGTCGAGCATTGAAGAAGAAGTGGAAAAGCTGGTCTGGGCCATCCGCTGGGGCGCCGACAACGTGATGGACCTGTCCACCGGCAAGAACATCCACACCACCCGTGACTGGATCATCCGCAACAGCCCCGTGCCGATTGGCACCGTGCCGATCTATCAGGCGCTGGAAAAGGTGGGCGGCATTGCCGAAGACCTGACCTGGGAAATCTTCCGCGATACCCTGATTGAGCAGGCCGAGCAGGGCGTGGACTACTTCACCATCCACGCCGGCGTGCGCCTGGCCTACATCCACCTCACGGCCAACCGGCGCACGGGCATCGTCTCGCGCGGGGGCTCGATCATGGCCAAGTGGTGCATGGCCCACCACCGCGAGAGCTTCCTGTACGAGCACTTTGAAGACATCTGCGACATCATGAAGAGCTACGACGTGGCCTTTAGCCTGGGTGACGGCCTGCGCCCTGGCTGCGCGTCGGATGCCAACGACGAAGCCCAGTTTGCCGAGCTGCACACCCTGGGCGAACTGACGCAGATTGCCTGGAAACACGATGTGCAGACCATGATCGAAGGCCCCGGCCATGTGCCCATGCACATGATCCAGGCCAACATGACCGAGCAGCTCAAGCACTGCCACGAAGCGCCGTTCTACACCCTGGGCCCGCTGACCATCGACATCGCCCCCGGCTACGACCATATTGCCAGCGCGATTGGCGCCGCCATGATCGGCTGGATGGGCACCGCCATGCTGTGCTACGTCACGCCCAAGGAGCACCTGGGCCTGCCCGACCGCGACG